>VXPE01000067.1 GCA_009839745.1 Candidatus Poribacteria bacterium | reverse complement strand
TGGCAGTAACATAACACATATAAAAATATTACCGAATTAAATTATGAAACTTCATACAGTTTGTGCTACAAAAGAGCATCGTGCGTAAGTCCTATCTATGTCACCTTATGAAAAGGTTATGCCGGTGGCGTATATCTTGCATCGATCCAAGCGCGTTGTTTCCCGCTGTCTACGGCTGCATTAATGAAATGCACGCCGCGTGCGCCATCTTGGACGGTTGGGAAATCCGTGTCAAACTCCGTTGGGGCTTCGCCTACGATTTTCGCTGCCATTGTCCGTGCGGCGTTTACATAAATATTTGCGAATGCCTCAATGAAGGCTTCTGGGTGTCCGAAAGGTATCCGCGAGTTGTGCTGGACGACCTCCGATAGATAATCATTGCCGCGTTTGTAAACCTGTTCGGGATCATCGGGAAAGCGGACGTAGAGATAGTTCGGATTCTCCTGCTGCCATTCCAGCGACGCGTCAGTGCCGTAAACACGGATACGCAAATTGTTCTCTTCACCTACCGAGATTTGTGACGCATAAAGCACACCACGGACGCCGTTTTCATAATGCACGAGTAGATTTCCATCGTCTTCTAACAAGCGTCCCTCTACAAAAGTGGTCATATCCGCACAAATTTCTTCGATATCGAGTCCTGTGATATAGTGTGCCAAGTTCTCTGCATGGGAACCGATGTCTCCGATACATGAGGAGGCACCCGCTTGATTCGGATCCGTGCGCCAGACGGCTTGTTTCGCACCTTCGTCCTCTAAGAATGTGGCGAGCCAACCTTGCGGGTATTCGACGACGATTTTGCGGAGCGTTCCGAGTTTCCCTTCTTTTATGAGTTCACGTGCCTGCTTCACCATCGGGTAGCCTGTGTAGTTATGCGTGAGTGCGAAAACGACATCGTGTTCTTTGACGAGCTGACATAACGCTTCAGCATCGGCAACCGTTGTTGTCATCGGCTTATCGCAGACGACGTGGAACCCGGCTTCAATAAAGGTTTTGGCGACATCGAAATGGATGTGGTTCGGTGTCACGATTGAGACGAAATCGATACGTTCGCCTTCGGGAAGTCGGCTCTCTTTCTCTGCCATCTCCTTGTAAGACCCGTAGACGCGGTTTGGGTCAAGGAAGAGTTCCGCACCTTGTTGGCTGGATTTTTCGGGTGACGACGAGAACGCGCCCGCAACGAGGTCGATTTCTCCATCGAGTGCGGCGGCTTTCCGGTGGACGGCACCGATGAATGCATCCGGTCCACCCCCTACCATGCCGTAACGGATTTTCCTGTTCAGTGGCATCTTACGTATTTACTCCTTTACTTGTGTAGAATGGGCTTGCAAACTGCGCCCTATATGGTATTTTAATTCCACTATACATTATCTCATATTTGATCGTTTTTTTCAAGTTTTTTTGTTTTGTGGTTTTGGATTTTTATGGCGGTGGGAAGATAGTTTTGTGTTCAGGTTGGGACCAGAGAAATAGGGTAATTCACGGAGAATTCTCCTCAAAAATGTTACACCTGTGTAACATTTGGTGTATAGAAGGTATCGGCAACAAACCCAGTGGTAGTAAAGGTTCATAGATGTTTCTTTTTCGGTTTCTCTTTGCCAAAAAAAATAATTTGGCGGAAAGTGTAACATTTTTCAGACCGGCGATAAATCACTTTGCTGCTATTCTTACGGGGGAGTTAGGGGTGCGACGATTTCTCTGTGGGTTGTCGGCGTTTAATTCGATTACCACAGGATAAATAATCCCGCATTTGCATCCCTCGCAAATTCTTTAATATCAACGAAATGCTTTCTCAAATTGTATTCGACAGCAATTGTCGAACAATTCCCTATCCCGATCCAAATCACTTTTGGTGGATAACCGTGAATAACGCTCCTATTTCTAAAGTCTGTATCCTTTGAAACGATGAGATAGTCGTTATCACGAGCGTAATCCCATAACTCGGGATCCGTTGCCGTATTTAACCCTATCGTTTTGACATGGGTAGAATTAGGAAACAGGTCCGCCAGCAGCATCACCAGTTGGTCGGATAGGTTCTGATCGAATAGAAGTTTCATCTGTGTAAACGACCATCTGCGTTTTTTCCTTGTCCGCAGCGTAAGCAAAACAGGCGCGGATATCTGTCTCGGTTAACTCGGTAAAATCGTGAATAACTTCCGCGACTGTCATACCTGATGCCAGGTATTCAAAGACATCGTAAACGGTGATCCGCATTCCCCGGATACACGGCTGCCCACTGCGTTTACCCGGTTCAATGGTAATAATGTTTCTATAGTCGTTCATGGTATTTACCTCTTGCTACAAATAGTTAAAAAAGTATATCATAACTCGTGTCGGTTATCAACGGTTTTCGTGCGAAATTTCTAATTGGCAGGATTTGAGATGCGCGTTTTTGTGAAGGTAATGAATTTCTCTCTTGTAAGAATCGCGGATTAGGCGGATTATACGGATTACGCGGGTTGATACTCTTATAACATCAGGTAATCTGCTAAAAGGACAGTTTTTTGCTTTCTGCTATGCCTCCGGAGGTTTTGGCAATACAACGATGTCTGCTGGTTATTGAATGTCCTTTATCTGTTCAAAGTTTGCAGTGTTTCTAAATGTGTTGTGAAATCCAGCAATTGATGCGTTTTCGCGTTGTTTCAAGTTCTTGGTTGCCCTGAACCGTTGATAACTGTTCACTCTTTCGCTCCAGCGGAGCGGTATGTGAAGAACCCAATCATCATAAAATCTACAATGAACGAGACATTGTGAAGTGATGGGGGGTGGGAGATGGCTTCCACGGGAGAAGTGAATGACTCTGGCTGTGGACACGGCAGCTTAACTTGCTGTATCACGGACTTGTGGCGTTATTTGAGATACAACGGCGTCTACTTCTTGAATAGCATTCCAATCAATCACTGCTGTCCACAATTTTTCTTTTTCGGAGTAGTGAACAACACCCTCAACTTCCAACTCTTCACTATAGATGATAACGTGACGTGAGTTTGATAATTAATTTCTGATTTTTTTGAATAAAGAGAACCCCTTTGGTATAATGAAGTATCCAATCTTCAACCAAAAGGAGTTCTCCGATGAGTATTGTATCACTTTTCTGCGAAATACACGACTTTTTTATCATGTATGAAACACAGCTTTCAAGACACTCTGAACCCGACAGCCCCCCGGACCCCCGGGGATGCCCGAGAAACCTGCATCCGAGCGAGGTGATGACGATCCTCATTGCCTTCCATCAAAGTGGGTATCGGACGTTTAAACACTTTTATCTCAAACACGTCTGCGTCTACTACCGGGCAGAGTTCCCAACCCTCGTGAGTTATCCACGGTTTGTGCAACTGAAAAAAGAGGGCCTCAGACTCCTGACGGTTTACAAATGGGACTATTGGGACTAAACTGGCGGAAAACTTGAACTCGGATATAATCAACGCGTCCTATACAGCAAACGTGTTTAGCGTGAGTGTGAAAAAGAGGGAACCGTGCTGGTTTTCGGAGTCCCTGAAGAATGCCTGAAGCTGTCGGGTTTCGCTCACGCTCTACCCGACCTACGTATCATAAACGCAATCTTGATGCAATAATTTCAAGCCTCCGCAACACAGACTGTCGGAGAGGGTTCTAACCCCGACAGAATGCGTCATTCATTACGGGTCCACTATAAACACCTCAACGCCGCATATTCACCAGATAAATCCCAGCCGCCACGAGAACGGCACCTACCAATAAACTAAGCGTCAACTCGTCGCCTAAAAACACGTAGCTAAATACAACCCCCGACAGTGGGGTTGCGAAAAACAGCACAACGAGTTTACTCGCACTATACCTTTCAAGCACCGCAGTCCACGCCAGAAAACAGACACCCGCGATAACGCCACCTTGATAGAGCAATGCAGCACTACTGCTGAGTGTCAGTTGCATCGGCAGTCCACGCTCAAAAAGTAAACTCATGGTGACATAGCACGGGAGACTCAAGGTGAGCAGCCACGCCAAGAGTCGATAGGGATGGATCGACTGGATGAGCAGTTTCGTCACGACAACGCGGAGTCCTAAAAAACATCCGCTCACGAGCACGATGAGGTCGCCGAGCACACTCGTTTCGCCTTCGCCGAGATTCGGAGCAACGGTTACGAAGACACCACTGAAGGCGACAACGATTCCCAAGGTCTTTGGAACGGAGAGCCGTTCGCCGGGAATCCAGAAATGCGCAAAAAGCGCGGTGAAAAAGGGATAGACGTTAATAAAAATAGTGGAGCGGGATGCTGTTGTGTATAGGGTGCCGGTGTTCAAGCAGATGATTTGGAGGATGAAGATCGTTGTGAGCAACAGCAAGCGCGGGAGTTCACCCTTGCGTAAACGAAGGGAGACACCGCGATAGAGTGCCCACCCCCCAATAATGACAAGCCCAATCACGAAACGAAAGAACGCCAGTGCCATTGGCGGGAAGTCTTCTAAACCGATTTTGATGGAAGGCGAATTCCCGCCCCAAAGAAACGCGAGGAGCAGACTGAGGGCAATAATTTTCCCGTGCGGCTCCTCGCTGATAACGCTCGGTGTTGGCGGTGTCCCGATGGTTGCTTTTCTATTCAAGGGAAGCTGTTATCCTCGGTGGAGGTCATTGGGCGCTAAAAAATTTGGGATCAATCGTAGGCGCCGGGGCGGTGATTGCCCATTAATCGCTGTTGACGTTCTGTTGCCTGTTCCAAAATGTCTGAATTGAACTGAAACCGGTTCAGGTAAGGTGGGTATTTCTGGGTGATCATCCGATTCGCGTAGTGTACTTGTAAGAGGTAGCGGGTCTGGTCACTACGGTTTGCTGTGCCTCGATGCCAGACTTCACTTCGGAAAAGCACGACATCACCGGAATTGCAGAGGATACTCTTTTCTGTCGCCCCTTTCCATTCCGTCGCGCCGTCGGGTCTCCGTCCGGAGAGATGGCTACCCGGAATGAATTTTGTTGGACCGAGGTCTTCGTAAAGGTCATCCAAGTAGTAGTGTGCAGTTGAAATGAAAATTGGTACCTTGACGCGTGGATCTTCCAGAAGGTCCGCTGGCAATGGGATCGGAAGCCAATCTGCGTGCAACCCTTGATCGGGACGCCCAGGCCCCGTTACCCATGCTGTCATACCGATGACGTGGCAATCTTCGCCGTGCACTGCCTCTGCTAATTCGATCACCGGAGACAGATCAAGATATTGTAAGAAAACAGGGTCGCGGTTGAAGGCGTTGTTGATGTGTTTGTTAAGGAAACCGTTTCCATTCTCTGCGGTGCCGTGCCGATCAAAACTCTCGGGAATTGCGGTTAACCGATCCATGGCAGCACGAAGTTCTGCAAGTTGTTCGCCTTCGATAACCTTCGGTAGATAGGCGTATCCGTCTTCCTCCATCGCCTTGACTTGGCCTTCGAGGTCAGCATAGGCTACAAGCGGTAAGGCTTGGTTCATTGTTTTTTTCTCCTTCTATAAAAAACTCGAAATGGAATCTCCTACCCGTGTATTTTACAACTTTTCGGGCTGGATGTCAACTTTTTTTCCGAACAATTCGTTAATAAAGTGCATCCAATAGAGTGTTAAAGGTAACAAACAGTGATAAAAAAAAGAGGAGAATAGAAAATGAAAAATGAAAATGCGACGACCAAAACCCGTGAAGCCACTAAAGACGCAGCGATTCGCGTCTTCGGAACTGTCATGGAATCCCTGCCCGGGAATCTATTTCAGGTGAAATTAGAAGAAAACGACCACAAAGTTGTGGCATACCTCGCTGGTAAGCTGATGCGGCACAAGATTTGGGTGCTTCCCGGCGATCAGGTTACTCTTGAACTTTCTCCGTATGACCTGACGCGTGGCCGCATTATCTGGCGGAACCCCGGTGCTTAGGCACTGTTGAACGAGGATTTCTTTGATGCTCCCTCTGAATGAGACTGTGGAAGGCATTGTCATAAAAGCGCGAAGTGGCGCTTATGAGGTACAAGTCGGCAAACAAAGCTACACTTGTGCCTTACGGCACCACCTCATTGAAGATGAAAAACGGCGGCTCGCTGAGACAAAGGAGATGCCATACGTGGATCTCGTCTCGGTGGGCGACCGAGTCCGCATTTCTACGGCTGAGTCCACAGCGGATGGTGGATACATTGAGGAATGTCTGCCCCGGGACACGCAGTTTGGACGTATTCGCATGGACGGTTGGCGACAGGTTATTGTTGCTAACCTGGATATGCTCCTCATTATCTTTGCGGCACGGCATCCGACGCTCAAGTTGCGAATGCTGGATAGATTTCTCGTCACCGCGGAGGCATCCGGTGTGGATCCCGTTATCTGTATTAACAAACTCGATTTGGCGAAATTCGAGAATGTCCAACGCGAACTCAAATTATATGAAGAATTAGGTTATAAAGTGGTTTATACGAGTATCGTAACCGGTGTTGGGGTTGAAGAATTGCGGGAGGTGATGCAGGATAGGATTTCCGCAATTGTAGGTTCATCGGGGGTTGGGAAATCGTCTCTGCTCAATGCCGTACAACCCGGACTTCAATTACGCACGGGTGAGGTGGATACACGCATCCACAAAGGACGGCATACGACAACAGAGGTCATGCTGTTACCGCTCAAATTCGGCGGATTCGTTGCCGATACACCCGGTATCCGAACGCTCGGCTTGCTTGAAGTGGATGAAGAACAGGGATTAGATATTCATTTTCCTGAGATGCGGCCCTATATTCCGGAGTGCAAATTCGCTGCATGCACGCACCAACACGAACCCGCGTGTGCTGTCAAGCAAGCGGTTGAAGCTGGGGATATTAGTCCGATCCGATATGAAAGTTACCTCCGGATCTCTGGATTCAAGGAAGGGAGATATGAACGAAACTCAGATAAAAGAAGAACCGACCGAAAAACGCGACGACGTAAACGCTGATCTACAAAAATGGGAAGATGCCATTCAGAACTTGATGCGTATTATTGAAAGGAGTGAGCAGAAACTCGGATATTTTCAGAACCGCGTGAAACAAGCACAATTCATGGATCGTCCGAATCAGCGTATGATTCGAGCCGCTGGGGCGCAAGTCGGTGCGCACGCCTCGCAATTGGAAGGCTTGAGAAGTCAGTTGCGGCAGTTGGAACGGCTCCATGGGGGCGGTATTCATCTCCGACAGATCGCTGAAAATGAGCTCCGCCGAATTTGGGGATGGATAAACCGACCCGGGACGAGGCAACTCCTCTACGCAACACAGGTCTCATTTGAAACGTTTCTTGAAGATTGGCACGGTTGGATGGGAAATGAACGGATGCACGCATTGGCTATTGAGATCCGGACGACTCGCCTGCTCATCGGATTTACACTCCTTCACTATGGGGTAGACACTGTTACCCTCAAATTCGTCATCATTCGACCGGATTATCGCGCCCGTGGATACGGCACAGACGCGCTTCTTGAAGTGGTCCACTACGCATTTGAACGGTTGGGGGCTGAACACATCACACTACAAGTATCACCTGACAACGGACCCGCACTGATATGTTTTGAAAACGCTGGGTTTCAATACCTCAGTTACACCGACACCGCAGAACAGGTTTACACGATGGGCATTGAGCACAGTGAATGGAGGGGCGAAAAGTCGATGGAGGAACAGGTTGAGACACCACGGCTGAGTACCCCACTCAGGGTGTTTTTTGATCCCGAAGAATGATTTTTTTTATAGGAACACCCAAAAGTGCATCCGAAAATGCGTATAGGTGAATCATTGTCATTTTATGATGATGGTATCCTATTACCGCTGTATCGCGGAAAAGGAGGTATTTGTTATGTTAGCAAACCAGAGGAGGTGTGGCACTTATTAGTGTTACGCCCTTATGGGTGTGGCACCGAGTGTCACACGCTTTGGAAAGGGATGGGGGGTTGAAACCCCTCTGTCCCTTATTTTTTTAATTTTTCCCGAGGATTGGCAAAAGTGCATCCGAAAATGTGTTTAAATAAACCCTTGCCATTTTTTTATGGCATATTTTTGTGTTTTTTGGTATACTATCAGACACGGTTCGCAAAAGACGGTCTTTACGAAACGTCATTGACCTACTTGCACCGTTCCCAATCATAAACAATAACGAGGATAAGGAGGTACCCATTATGTTGACTACGAACCACGTCACACTTCACCTGAAAGTATTCAATTGTGGCGATGGTGCCTCTGTCCATTATCAATAATTTGGTGAAGGCATAGGCGCGATCGCCTCACATTCGAGGGAGCTGCTTTATCTATGCCCAAATTTAATCCTGACTTTTGGGAAATTCCGGTCCCACCGGAGTATTTCGATCAACTCACGACCGAGGACTATTTCTGGTATCGGACACCTGATGACGAATATATGGAGGCGCGTCGCGCGAAGCGGCGGGCAGTCCTCGAACAAATTCGTCTGATTATCGCGAGAGAACTCACCAAGCGCCAAGCCGAATGTATTCAACTCTACTTCTATCAAGGGAAAACACAAGAGGAGATTGGGAACATTCTCGGCATTTCCCGCCGTGTTGTCAGTCAGCATCTTTTTGGTGTTACGCGGAACGGGAAACAGATAGGCGGTGCGGTTAACAAAATCCGAAAGGTGTGCCGAAAACAGGGAATACAGTTTCCGTAGGTGCAAGAGCAGAATCTATATATTTTAACCCTACACGTTACAAGTGCCCTTCAATGCGGGAGGAAACCTTAAGGGGTACCTCTCGCTTGAAAGCACTTTATTAGCCAGCAGTCGGGAGTCGGAATTCCTTCCTACCGTTAAGAGTCATCAACTCGCTTCCTTGAACCGATACCCAACCCCGTGTACTGTCTCAATATGCTTACCAAATTCCCCCAGTTTACGGCGCAGGCGGCTGACGTGTGTATCCACTGTCCTATCAATGCCGTAATACTCTTGTCCCCATATTACATCCATGAGAATATCACGGGTAAAGACGCGTCCTGGCGAACGTGCGAATAACGTAATGAGTTTGAATTCGGTTGCTGTGAGATCGATTGAACCGTTTTCAGTCAAGACTTGATGTTTGTCCAGATCGATTGTGAGCCCGTGGGTTTCAATCTGTTTGGTGCTTTCTGCTTGTTTGCCGGCTTGGATACGGCGTAACACGGCGGATACCCGAAGCACGACTTCTCTCGGACTAAAGGGTTTTGTGATGTAATCGTCTACGCCGAGTTCCAATCCTGTCACTCGGTCCCGCTCTTCGGTCTTCGCGGTTACCATCACGATCGGAATGTTTTTCGTCCTTGGGTCGTTCTTGAGTAACCGACAGACGATAAGTCCGTCTACCTCAGGGAGCATCAAGTCTAACAAAATGAGATCCGGCGGATTTTCGACAGCCCGATGGAGGGCATCTGCACCGTTCCGGACGTAGTCTGTTTCAAAACCTGCTTCTTGTAGATTGTACCGCAGTAAATCTACAATATCGCGTTCATCTTCAACAATTAGAATCTTTGCGTCCATTTAATCTTCCTTGTACCCAATTTCGGTTGGTTGAGGCATTCACACGAATGATTCGCGGGATTGATGAGATCCGGGATATGTTGTAATTTGTAGTTATGGCGTGACCGCTACGGCTGATTCTGCTTTTAGCGTAACCGGGTCCCCTATCTGAAACGGGCAACGGTAGTCGGTCTGGACGAAGTACTGCTCTCCATTCATTTCAACCTGATATGTGAAATCGTGCCCTTTAAACGCCTGTCCCACGACACGTCCGTTCTGGGTCCCGCTCCGAGCGTCAGGGGTCGTCATCGTCAAACATTCAGGTCGGATAGAGAGAAGCCCGTTCCCAGTCTCAGCACCCTCCACTCTTACACGCCCGAACGGGGTTTCTGCGATCCCATCTGTGATGTGTGCGCGAATGAAGTTTGTCTGTCCCAAAAAATCTGCGACATAAGCCGTTTTCGGATGACGATACACCCTCTCTGGTGTCCCAATCTGTTCAAGCGTGCCTTCTTTCATCACTCCCAACCGCTCGGCGAAACTCAATGCTTCCTCCTGGGTGTGTGTAACGAGCACCGCGCTAATCCCTTCAGCTTTCAAGAGGGCGCGCACTTCCTCACGGGTAGACTGCCGTAATCCCGGATCGAGACTTGAAAAGGGTTCGTCTAAAAGGAGGAGTTTCGGACGTGCGATGATAGCACGCGCCAACGCGACCCGCTGCTGCTCGCCGCCGGAGAGATGATGCGGTAAACGTGACTGTAGGTGCGTCATACCGACCATTTCCAGCACCGCAGATGCTCTTTCCTGCCGTGTTTTTTTCGACACCTTTCGGAGACCGAAAGCGACGTTTTCAAGCACGTTTTTGTGTGGAAAGAGCGCATAATCCTGAAACACAAAGCCAATGCCGCGCGATTCGGGAGGGACGTGGGTCCTTCTATCAGCAAAGGTGCGTTCTGCCATAGCAATTGTGCCAGTGTCTGCAGTTTCAAATCCAGCGATTATGCGTAAGGTCGTCGTTTTCCCGCAACCGCTGGGTCCCAACAGCGCGAAGATTTCCCCTGGATACACCGTGAAACTGACATCTTTCACAACAGGAGTAGCGGCAAATTGCTTTGTAATGGAGGCGACAGTGAGTAGTGGTGTCATTGCTGACAGTCAACCCTAAAGGGTGTGCCCCGCACCGGATGATGGCATGTAGAGGTGCAAGGCGAAACTGATGAGACTCAGGATACTACGCGGTATGTAATCCCCTAAAACCAATCCGAGGAAGAAGGGGATCGCTTTGCGGTATGTTTGCCAACCTGAGAAACGGAGAATCAAAAACTTGATGAGCCAACTCACCATGACCGGGAACCAGAAATAGATGAGTCCACCCCATGATGCGCCTGACAACACGTAACCCGATGGATGAAGCGTCCACCATAACAGGCGTGTCCGTAGGAAGTTAAGGAGAAACACGAAGGCGAACCCACCACTCATAAAGACCATCGCACTCACATCCGGTTCTTTGGGGTGCTGTAACCAACTCTGAAGTGGGTTGAAGCTCTCCCAACCGAAACGTCCGACGACACCTTGGCATTGTGCCAACACGCCATAGTGATAAGCGACTTGCAGATACGTCCAGAAGGTCGCCAGCGCACCGACTGCAATGGCGAGGGCCATTCCCAAGAGCAGCGTTTTGCCGGGCATGCCTGAGCGTTCTCCAATCCGAAGGGATTCAATCTGGTTCGGCATCGGATGTGAACGGTTGCAACGATTAAAAGCGTAGAGGAACGTCATTACGGTGAGATTCGGCGCACCCAATTGCCGTGTTCCGAACATACTCACCATCATCTGTCGTGGGTTGATACCGATGACTTCGTGATAAGGCGGTCCGAGTTCAGCCCGGACGCGTCCTATCGCTATCGCAAACGCTATAAATAGGGCGTAAAATACACTAATTGCCCACAACGACATACCCGCAGCATAGCAGAACCCGAAGACGAGTCCTATACTCACCACGGTCAGGACGCCTGTCGTTCGATAGGAGAAAGGCTCGTTGCTATCGTCCCCGCGGTCACTTCCGATCATGTGTCGGAAAAATCGAGCGAAGTGCCGACGGCTCATCCAGAGGGTCAGCACGGCGATCCCCACCCAAGCCCCCGAAGCACGGTCATTGAGATGCAAGACGCTGATGTTTGTGACCCCGACCGCGCTTGCGATCACGCGTTCGGCACGGGTCAGCCAGAAGAAGAACCACGTCGAGAAGGCGAGGTCGAGTGGCATGAAGTAGGTTAATCCGACGATCGCGAGGTTAAAGGACATTGAGGCGTACCCGATGGCGTTCCAGGGACGTTCTGTGAAGTGCTTGTCAAGCCGATAGTTCGGAGGCAACGCCGGGATAACTGGGAAAATGTCGTGCAACCCTGCCATCACACGGAGGAGCGCGGCGATTCCAAATCCGAACCAGAGGGCGCGGGACCGGAAAAAACTGCGATTGGTTGTCATTTGCAACGGCAATTGGGTTAAGGGAAAACTCAGTTTTTCGCGTTCCATCCACTGCTTTCGGAGCAGAAGTCCTAAACACAGCAATGACCCGTAGAGCAGGAAGATAAAGCCGGACCAGAGCAGCGCGGGTCGAATCCAAATGCGGAAATGTTCCGCCCAATAGATACTCGATTCACCTTCATAGTAACCCGCTAACCACTCGAACTCGTGGACGGTGAGCCACGGGGGTATGTGGTGTAGAAAGAGTTGTGCCCATTCGTTCTCAGGGCTGGCGAACCAGAAGGGATGTGCAAGCGTCCCCATGAGAATTGCCATCATCGCGTGTCCTGAGATGGTGGACACCATCGTCACCATAATGTAGATAAGGAGCAGTTCGGCAGGTGTGAAGGCGAGACGCGGCGCGCCTTTACGAAGGAGGACGTTGAGGGCGAGCAGCACAAAGAGCGTGAAAACCGCATTCGAGAACGGTGAAACGAGTGTGTAGACGGCATACCAGAGTTCACTCGCTATCCCTACCCAATAGGCGTTAACGACAACCAGAATGAGTCCGACAATGAGTGCTTTTTTCCTGATGACATCGGGGGGGTACGCGGTTCTGGAATTCATGTTTTTGGAATGGCTATCGGAAACCGTCAGATCGTTCACTGCGCTCACTTTCAGCAGTCAGAAACCATCGGAAAGCGTAAGAAAGTTTACAAGTGTTCTAAAGTTAGAAAGTTAGGAAGTTCTTTTAAACTTTACGGACTTTATAGACTTTAAGCACTTCCCACTTCTGACAACTATTCTTCCGTGATAACCTCATCTTCCAGCGGGACGTTCGCTTGCGTCGTTGAAGGCGGTTCTGTTTCTTCTGGTGAAGGGGTGAGATACTTTCCAACTTCAGCGGCACTAATGATGCGAATTGCCTCCTGTAATTGTCGGTCGTAGGCTAAATTGACGACCTGATCAATACCGACATATAGATTAAAGAGCCGCTCCGCCCGCAGTTTCAGCCACCGTGTACTGACAGTGACGTTTTCTTCTGCTGTGAGGATTTGCTGTAATTTCGGGAGTTCAGGCTCAAGTTGAGAGAAATCCTTTGGCATTTCACCGGGGCTCTGATACGCATCATCAATCCATTTTGTGACGAAATTTTCGACGGAATCCGTTGTATCGACTTTTCTGAGCATTATCTGTTCTATTTCATCGGGTTCCTCGAGATCAATGGAGACTTGCGGTGTGATCCCTACTTCATTAATTGAGGTGCCGTTTGGTGTGTAATAGGTGGAAATCGTGAGCGACAGGGAACCCCCATCAGGGAGTTCATAGCGTTTTTGAACCACGCCTTTACCGTAAGTCTTCTTTCCAACGAGGATGCCACGGCGCGTATCCTTAATCGCACCCGCTACGATTTCGGAGGCACTCGCGCTGTATTCGTTGACAAGGACGACGAGTGGAATATCTGGTGGACACAAGATGTTGGCTGTTGACCGATATTCTTCATTGAATTGGTTGTTTGTTTCACTTCTCGTCGACACGATGAGCCCTTCGTCAATAAAGGCATCGGCGATGTGATATGCGGCATTCAGGAGTCCACCTTGGTTATCCCGTAAGTCTAAGATGAGGGCTTTCATGCCGGCGGTTTGATGGGCAGCAAGCGCGTTTTTAAACTCTACTTCTGTGCCTTCCTTGCTTCCAATGAATCCTGATATCTGAATGTAACCGATATTTCCCGCAAGCATCGTTGATTTCACGCTTCGAATCGGAACGATCGCACGGGTGAGCGTTACATCGAAAGGTTCAAGAAATTTGCGTTGGACGGTGATTGTCACATCGGTGCCGGCTTTTCCTCTGAGTAAGTCGATAACATCGTCCCGGGTCATGCCCGTTTTTTCGCTGAGATGGATCCGTTTACCGTTGATTTTGGTGATATAATCTCCTGCTTGAAGATTCGCCAGCGCAGCGGGTGTGTTCGGGATCGGTTTAGAGATCTTAATAAACCCTCGATGATCCCGGTAGATATAGATACCCAGTCCTCCGAATTCGGCATTGTAAAGATTTTCGACGGCGCGTTGGTGGTCGCGCCGTTTGATGTAATAGGTGTATGGATCGTTAAGGGAAGCGAGGGCGCCTTTGATGGAGCCGCGGAACATGTCGTTGGGGTCTTCGATCGGTTTGTAGTAATTTCTCTCAGCGATACGGATGGCGTCTGTGAGGGCATCACTTAACATCACACGGGTGACGCGCTCGTCTCCGCTTATCGCATCTTTTCCACTCGGGTTAATGAGCAGAAACGGTATGCCGATAGCGAGTACTAAGACGATGAAAGACAAAGTGTATCTTTTCATGTTTTTAATTATTCCTTGCGGTTCGGTCAGGCAGATTTCAGGTTTGAAGCCCCTTTACGTATATCTTTTGAAGCCCCTTTACGTATATCTAGAGGAAATCCGCAGAAACACCCTATCAATACGCAGAAATACCCAAGCAAAAACCCCTCCATTACATTACGGACTACGTATTTGAGATGATGACAGGACAGATCCCCTATTTTTTGAGGGTTTTCTCTATTTTAACACGGATTGCGTATTGATGCAACACAATTTTTACGAAGGTGGTTGTGTTTTCCAGCGGTTATGAAGCCACAACCACTGTTCTGGATATTTATGGATGTATGTTTCCAATTGTTTCAGCAGCTGTGTTGTGTAGGTTTCAACGTCTCTTTCAAAGGCATCGGAGGGCGTGGAGTGAATCGGGGGTGAGATATAGACGTGATGTCGGTCGTCGGGTTGGCGGATGCTGAGGGAGAAGAGGAGCGGTGCCCCGGTCCTGAGTGCTAAGGTAGCGGGACCCCGGACGGCTGAGGCGGGTTTCCCCAAGAAATCGACGAATACACCGTCTGGACCGGCGTTCTGATCTGCGAAAAAACCGACTGCCTCGTTGTTTTTTAGGGCTCCGAGGGTCTCTCGGATTGCACGCTTCCGGGGAATCAGTTTTAGACTCATCTGTTCGCGACGGTGCCAGATATAAGCGTTAAGGGGTGCGTTTTTCAGCGGGAACGCAATGGCTTTCGCCCGATTCGGGATCAGCGCGCCGTAGACGAGGGACAGGAGTTCCCAATTCCCGAAATGGGGCAGGAACACAATCGCGCCTTTGCCGCTCGCCAAAGCGGTGTGGAGATTTTCTGCGCCTTCTACGCTAACTTCGTGCCAGATGTTTTCAGCGTTGAGTGTGGGAAACCGGAGGAACTCAATACAGGTTTTGCCGACATTGATGAAACTCGCCTTGCAAATGGCGGTCCGTTGGGCGTGCGTGAGGTCGCTGCCGAAGGCAATTTGTAGGTTGTTGCGGGCGATCTGCCGGCGTTTTTTGATGAGATAATAGCATAGCATCCCTATACCACTTCCGAGACACAGTGCCCACCTTTTGGGAAGACGACGACACCCCCATCCGAAAGCAGACACTATCCGATGGACGCATCTATCTTTCCATTTCACACGCTCGCTAGGCATTCCGGTTTCTCCTGCGTAGTTGAAGTCTATAGCAGGTAGAGTATACCATACTTTTCTGTCTAAAACAATGCATTCGGTTTTATTACCTCCACGTAACCTTGATGATAAACAGAAGGTGTGATAGAATAACCCTATTCCGATAAATCTTTTCAAGGGTGAGCGAATATGCAAGAACACAACGATTTAGCACAGGTGCATAGGGATGAGACTGCGCAGATACCGCTGCAACCGATGAATTTCACAGACATTCTGGACGGGATGTTTAGTCTCTATCGGAGTCACTTCCGGTTATTTTTAAAGATTGTAGCCGTTTATTTCGTTTTGGCGTTTGGAATAGCGTTAATTTTTGGCTATTTTACGACCCTTGCTGCGCCAAGCGCGATTGTCTTGATGTCTGGATTCACGCTCATAGCGACTGCTGTAATTTCGATTTTGGTGCCTGCGGGACTCATGTACGCCAGTGCACATGTCTACTTAAGTAGAGAGATTACCCCGGAGACTGCTTTGCAGCGAGCATGGCAGCGGTTTTGGACCTACCTCGGTAGTGCTATCGTCTGGGCATTCGTTGTGGTTGGCTTGGCGGTTACAATTATCGGAATCCCCTTTTCAATCTATTTTTCAGTTCGGTGGGGTCTCTATTCGCTGCCTGTGTTGTTTGAAGGGACCACAGCGAGAAATGCCTTACGCCGCAGCACGGAATTGGTTAAAGGGAATTGGTGGCGCGTCTTTGGAATCATGTTGGCGATCTCTCTAATCTCTTTCATGATATATTTTATACTTGAGGCATCTTCAGGCTTTCTGCTCTCTTGGATAGGGGTGGCTGAAGCCGAGGAACCGACGGAGCTTTTAGACACATTCCGTCAATTATTTGTTCCAACACTGAGCGAAATCGGATGGTTCTCTTATGTCGTTCGACGTTTGGTGAGTCTCAGCATTTCGGCTTTCACGATGCCGATCGGTGCCATCGGTTCTACGTTACTCTACTTTGACTTACGGATCCGGAAAGAGGCGTTTGATATTGAGATGCAGGTAACGGATTAAGCACGTATTTCCGCACCTTTCACATAACATCAAGGAAATCGGAATGCCTAACGATCAACACACCAACCTTGCTCGCACAATTGTCACACTGTATCGCAATCACTGCGGGTTATTCTGGCGGATAATGATGCCGGTTGCGGTCATCGCAATTATGTTGGATGTTGCGATGTTTTTCTATGTTGTCACAGGTCTCGAGAAGGACATTAAGGATAGGGGCGACCAAAATGTGGAGGCGGTTACGACGAATGTTAACACGATCAACGGAATTCATCCGACGATTACGAGTGGCGTTGCGAATACAAGAGAATGGTCAGGTATGAGTTGGCAATTCTACCTGATACCGAATTTTCATTCAAACGATGGTAAAGGGCGGATATGGAAATGGGAACTCGATTTCCTCGGTCTCAATTACAGTCTTCCAATAATGTTTCTGCTGCTAACGTTCTGTCCGCTCTCTCTGGCTGTTGCCCGGATATCAGCAGTTTCGCAAATCTCGAATACAACGGAGGATCTTTCCACGCCGACTGCCCATGAAATATGGAGGGATACTGGACGCAAAGCATTCACGATTTTTGCCGCCCTTTTGATCTTTATCTTGCTGATAGATGTGGTTGCGAATCTCTACGGTTTAGTTTTAGTGTTAGTGCCTTCGTTGGTTCGTATATTACCTTTTGGGGTAACATCCTTTTTGTTTACAGTTACCGGTGTTTCCCATATCTATCTTCTCGTAACGCTGAGTCTCTACAATCCGTGCCTCATTCTTGAGAACAACTCCATCATGGGTATTTTTCGTCGAAGTCATGCGTTAGTGAGTGGCGCGAGATTACGTTTTTTCGGAATCTATTTTCTGACGTGTTGGATCGCCTCGATCCTCACCTCGGTACTACTCGGTGTTACACTGTTGGTATTTTCTCTGTTCGTTTCGGATCTCGCACAGGTTCGCGATGCGTTGTCGCCTCTCAAATTCTTGAGCCTCTTCATCGGCGGTGATATTGAGGTCGTATTGCCGGAGTTATTGAATGTCCCTGCTACAGTGGCGATTCTGATTGTCAAGGGTTTGATTGCTACCTTCTTGGTGCCGATTTGGGCGATTTTAACGACGCTTCTCTATTTGGAGCAGGTAGATGTGAAACCAAACGCTCTAAAAGAGGCGGTGTAACTGTGAAAAAAGGCGTTTGTGTGGGTGTCATCTTCTGTTTTATCACCGTTTCCCAATTTTTCGGGATGACGGTCGAAACTTCAACTATAGTGGATCCGAAAAATAAATGGACACTTTCCGCCCCCGGTAGGTTCGGTTTCCTAACCGAACCGGCACAGGATGTCCTATTAATTCTAAACTTTACTATAAAATTTGCCTAAATATAGAAACTTTGCTAAAATGACGGTGTCACCCGAAAAATGCTGTAGTATGCAGAAACCGTCTGAATTTTCATCGGGCGGGGTAACCCCGCCCCTACAGGAGGTAGACTTCATGAAGGTTTTAGCTATATTTCTGTTGACATTGGGATGCGTTGTCGCAGCCAACACAATGAGTGAGGCTGTCCGAGAAGACGATATGGCACTCTACCTTTCCTTCGACGAAGTAAAAGGAGATACTGCCATAGATAAGTCGAAACATGGGAATGATGCGACCATTCACAAAGGAAAGATCGCCAAGGGCAAACATGGCGACTCGGTCGAATTGAGCGGCGAAGCCGGGGGTTGGATTGAAGTGCCAGATTCCGATTCTTTGGATATCACGGACGAGATCACTTTGATGTGTTGGGTGTATCCAACCGAATTCACAAATGAGTGGTTCCGTATTATTGTGAAGACGTGGGCAGGCGATACCGCCCCATGGATGGTCTATGGGTTCTATGAGTTTGGCGGTAATAATGGAAAAACGGGTTTTATTATCTCTGTTGATAAGGGGTCAGAAAAGCGGATTGGTGATGCTACGACTTCAAACTTGCCCCCGAAGAAGTGGACGCATGTAACCGCTACCTACGATGGGAGCCGGATGGCACTTTACTATAATGGTGAAGTAGAAGTGGATGGTGATGCCAAAGGCAAGATTGATACAAACGATGTTCCTGTCTCGATTGGACGTAACAGTGAAGGGAATCGCGAGCATTACATTGGACGCGTTGATGAGGTCGCTATCTGGAGCGTAGCGCTGACCCAAGGTGAAATCCAGGAGGCAATGGATCGGGTGTATGCCGTCGAGCCAGAAGGCAAGTTACCCACGAGATGGGGTGCGATAAAAGGTGGATATCTTAAGGTGCCTGAAGCATTGCACCCGAGAGTCCCCTATTGGCAGTAGATATTGTCTCCAGAGTCAAATCATTTATCTTTCCTTCATACGACATACGGTTCAGGATTGCGCTCGACCTCTGCCAAAAGGGAGTCCACATACGTTTCGATATGGAACAACCGACATACGGAATCTCCCACCTTCCCTTTTTTCAACTGACCGAGACGCTCCCAGTATTCACCGAGTTCTGGACGTTTCAGACGGATATATTCCGCCTGTGGATCGTCAGCGAGACGTTTGTTCCAATGGATAACCTCAACGAGGTGGATATACGTCGAGGTCTGGTAATCGACACCGAGCATGAGAAGCTTGGCGTTCGCCTTATAGGCACGGAACATCGGTGAATGCGTGCCGTAAGTCTTGCCCCACGGATAATGATCCCACGGGGATTGATAGCCTTCGCGTCGCCGGTGATCGGACACGAATGCTTTTGCGTCTCTCCCGCGAGCAGCAATGGCGTGCGAATAGTGGTCGGAACGATGGGTATCGAACATCTGCCGAAAAAACTCTGTCAGCCAGCCCACTGTAGAGGGTGTTTTGTTGACATCCCACGCCGCGACGCGCTCTTCCCGACTCGGTAAAAGACTAAAAGTCGGCATCAGAATCAGACCTTCCGCTCCGACTGCCGTTTCTAACGCAGCGATAACCGTGCTGGCGCCGTCCTCAACGGATCCGAGACTCTTGAAAGATGAATGGATAAAGAGTGTATCCCCTTGGGCAATACCGAGGTCGGTGAAGTCTTGGGTGAGTTTTTCGCGTGTATGAGGTGTTTTCATTTTTTCGTTTTAAAGAAGGTTATCATATCGGTAAAACCCTAAAGGCTGATACTGTGATAAGTGATAGTAAGATCGCTTACCATTTCTTGAAAGATTTCTGCCCAATCCGCGATGAGTGGTGTCGCTAACTGCGCGGATTCTTTATACTGAAATCTCGTAACAGCATATAAAGCTAAGAGATTTCAGGGAATAGCACTATATTTACGCGCGAACTAAACAGCATAATATGATTGCAATAACTCGACAATTCTACCCGCCTCTGCCCTCCGCATCCGCTTCGCGACTTGTAGGGGAGTCTGCCCTTTCCGATTTTTGATGTTTGGATTTGCACCTTTGATGAGCAACGCTTCCAACGCGGCGCGCTGTTTCTCACCGCTCTTGATCGTCGATCGGATCGCCTCAAACAGTGGGGTTTCGCCAGTGTCGTCGGCGGCATCAACAGTCGCACCGTTTTTGATGAGCAGATTAATGACGTTGAGAAACCCCGCCTTCGCTGCACAATGTAACCCCGTTTTCCCTTTATAATTCTGAATATTAATATCGGCACCGAGTGCTAAGAGTCGCTGAACGTCCTCCGGATGTTCACCGTTGTCTCCGCGGCAGACATAGACGAGCGGGGGCCAGCCCATGTGGTTCTTTGCGTTTATGTCCTTAGGCGGGACACCGTGAGCCTTGAGTAGCATGCTCATTTCGGAGTTGTCGTCCAAGATGCGTGGGGCTTTACTGGAATCCGCCCCGTTTTCGAGCAGTAACTTAGTAATCTCCACGTGATCATACGCCGTGGCATAATCGAGGAAACGTTCGCTATGCGGTTCGATTGTCGCGCCTCGCGAGATAAGCAGTTCGACGATCGCGGGGTTTCCGCCCACGATCGCATAACAGAGCGGGGTTGCCCACGTTGCATGGCGGTGTTCAAATGTGTGAGGTTGTCCTGCCGGTAGCATGACTGCCTGAAGGTATCCGCTGTTGACGAGGTTTGGATCGTTATCAAGGTGTGAACGGACGGCATCGTAATCTTTCAGATAGGCGGCGGTATGGATGTCGAGGGTCGCGCCGTGCTGAAGTAGAGAGTCGGCTACGAGATCGCGCCCCTCATACCGTGCCACGCAATAGGGAGTTATCTCAATCCTGTGCTGGATATGGTAGCAACCCGGCACGTTTATATCCGCACCACGTTCAAGGAGAAATTGAACCATCTCCAGTTTACCCCGGTATGCCGCTTCCCACAACATCGTCCGACCGTGCGAGCCGACGGTGTGAACCCAAGCAGGAGTGTCATCCACCAATTGTCGGACGGTTTCAAGATCACCGCGTCCTGCCGCGGCGACAACAATTTTCAGGAAATCGCTCTGGTTTCCAGTGAGTTGAACGTTTGGCATTTGCGTTTCCTTATTCGACAAGACCCTCTCTTCTGTAGGAGCGAGCTATGCTCGCGATACCTGTATTAATTCTCATCTATAACATACGGACGTCTACCCACTGATGGCGGCAGGAGCATCCGTTCCTGTTGTTCGGTGAGTTCGCCGTATTTGCTGAGATCGTGGTATTCTCCCGACCAAGCGGAGTGTCCGGGACTGTATTTGTAGAGCAGGGAGCGGCGTTGATGTTTTGCCCGCCACGTCATCGTCCCGTGAACAAGGGCTTCGGTGAAGAACAACACATCTCCCGCTTCCACAGGCGGTTGCACAACGTAGTGTGCCGGGCGCTCGAAATTTCGAACATCTGATGGCAAGTCCCGCAAGAAATTGCTCTTGTGGCTGCCGGGGATACAGGCGAATCCGCCTGCCCCTTCTGGGGCATCCGCCAGATGATAGGTCATCACGGACAACCCGTTGCGCATGACACCATCGCGGTATTTGTACCAGTGATCTGCCTCAGGACCCCCGGGACCACCACCGTCTTCACCCCCGTGCAATCTACCGCCTTCTTGCCCTTCATCCATAAAGATGGCATAATCGTGGTCTAAACGGACGTGCGGACCTAATAATTCGAGGAGATACGGGAGAATCTTCGGGTGGTCAATCAGGCTCTTAAAAGGTTCACCCCAAAGGCTCGACACTCTATCGCCGTGTCCTCTCAGATTATCGGCGGATTCCCTGTCAATAATCTCATTCATCTCAGCGACTTCATCCTCGGTCAAGACGTTCTTTATGACGAAGTAGCCTTGAAGATCTACCTGAAATTTTTCTTCGCTGGTCATTTGTAGAAACTCCTTAGTCAGTATCAACAACGCGGGGCCGTCTGCCGACTGACGGCGGCAGAAGCATCCGTTTCTGTTGTTCCGTCAACCCTTCGTATTTACTGATGTCGTAATAGTGTTCCGACCAAGCGGAGTGTCCGGGACTGTATTTATAGAGCAGGGAACGGCGTTGGTGCGCCGCTGTCCAGGGCATCGTCCCATGGATGAGTGCCTCAGTAAAAAACAGCACGTCACCCGCTGCAAGCGGAGGTTGGACGACATAGTGCGCGGGACGCTCGAAACGGCGCACATCTGTCGGAAGGTCAGTCGGCAAGTTGCACTTATGGCTCGCTGGGATACAGGCGAACCCGCCCGCGCCCGCTGGTGCGTCCGCAAGGTTGTATGTCATCACGGATAATCCGTTGCGGATGTGTCCGTCTCGGTATTTATACCAATGGTCGCCGACGCTTCCACCGGCGCGCCCACCGTCCTCTCCGCCGTGTAATCCGCCACGTCCTTGCCCCTTCTCCATGAAGATGGCGTAATCGTGGTCGAGTCGGACGTGCGGACCCATCAATTCGATGAGATACGGCAGGATTTTCGGGTGATCAATGAGTCTCCTGAAGGGTTCACCCCAGAGACTCGGCGGTCCTTGACGATCGCCTTTGTCGATGATAGCGTTCATCTCAGCGACTTCCTCGTCGGTGAGCACATTCTTTATGACGAGGTAGCCCTCAAGATCCACTGCAAATTTTTCTTCGCCAGTCATGTGTGGAGTTCCTTTCGTATGGCTTTCGGCAGTTAGTCTTCAGTTTTGATTGACGATAGTCCGTTATTTCGCGGAACGATAATTCCGCTGCGATTGGATCGCTCTGCAACTGACCCAGATTGTATGGATTAGCGATGAGCGAGTTGGGCACGGAGCCGCGCTAATTCGGCTTCCGCTGCTTGTCGACGTTCCTGTTCTTCTCTGACGCGTCTCTCTGTGGCTTGCCGTTGTTCTTCTGCGGCTTGCCGTTGTTCTTCTGCGATTTGTCGTTGTTCTTCTGCGATTTGTCGTTGCTCCAGTGCTTTTTCTTTCAATGCCTGATCTTCCCGAGAAGTCGTTATTGGGGTCCCATCCGGTAGGTATGGACGTAAAAGCCTAACTTCAGTAACCGGGTCCTCTTTCCAACGAAAATAGAGATTCAACGTCTCGCTGAACAAACCGCCTTCTGCATCAGGCGCGATCTCAACGATGTCCCCGGAAGAACCCCGCCGCCATCCACGCAACTCGGCAGTTCTCTCCATATCGGGTTGATGTATAAAGTATTCCTGAACACCTATATCCACCAAATATAATGGGACTTTTTCATCACGGTCCTGATGTGCAGTGGAATCCGAAAGAAACTCAAAAACCACGGACGGGGCAGCACCCTCTGACCACGTATAGAAACTCCGCCGCTGCGGAAATTTACTGGCTCCCAAGACAATGTAAATATCAGGGGCAACCACTTTCCTATGATCGCCTTCTCGGTAGTAGATGAAAGTGTCGATCCCAACGAAGATGTGTTCATTGATTTCAAAATACCGAAAAAATTGGTCGGCAAGGGTAACAATCTGTTCAGCATGAAATCCGGTTGCTGCCATAGGTTCATCGTCCTCGTAGGGATAGCCTTCAATATAGGGAGTCGGTTTTCCGGTCGCTTTTGGGAAGACAGGCATATATTTTCTTTGTTTGATTTCAAAGTCGCTTAGGGTATTCATTGTTTTTCTCCTTTTTATCCCAAGACAAGAGCCCCTCCGATGTTGCGTAATTTTAGCAACATGCAGATTCTGTGTCAACCAGCATTTTCGGCTGAAAAATTCGGATACAGTTCTGATTTCAGGAGAATTCTCCTTAAAATGTTACACTTGTGTAACATTTTGGGTTACATCGGGATTAGCAGAAAACAGGGTAACTGTAAGGGGTCGGCGGCGTTTTTTGGTAAGTCTCCCTTTTGGAAAAAAATAATTTGGTGCGAAGTGTAACATTTTGGGCTGCTACGATTATTAGTTTTCTTTTTTCTATAAACATAATATATTTTAGTATAACATATATAAAGCAAAAAGTCAAAGCGAAAGGGTAAAAATTTCCACTGGTTCTGTTTATTTTTTGGGGGATGTGAGGATGAAAGCGTCCCGCGGGGGTGCTGGATAAATATGTCCCGTAGGGGGTGGGTCTCCCAACCTGTTGGATGAATGGATAGCACATCCTTCATACTGTAGGTCTCACGCCTTTGATGCAGCAGGTTAAGTTATTGACCGCCATAGCACCACATGTGTATCCAATGGTAGATGCATCAATCTTTTTCCGCACGGAAGGCTCCCATGAGGGTGCGGATGAGTCTTTCTGCGTATCCGTTCTCCCAAGGATACCCTCTGTGTGCCACCGAAATCTCAATCCTACGATGCTTCACCATTGAGATATAGGCATTTGAAAGATACTGCCCGCCTTCAAAGTAGATTGTATTATATCACAATCTTGGTTTAGGGAGTGGCCCGAATTTCCGGTGGCAGTACAGTGAGGGGACTTAAGTCGAATTCACGTTATATCTGTTAAAGCGTGCCATACCGAATTAGGTGGATTGGATTTTGGGGAGTGATAGCATTTTTGCGTGAGCGGACTCTAAAATCGAATCCCGAATGAAGATACTAGCATTTAGAATTTCAATACCGATGAGTTCACCGTCGCTGTTCAATTCGGCGGTGATATTGGGACTGAGTTCCAGACTGGCACTTTCTGGTTCCTCAGAAATCGCCAGATGCAATATATCCTCTTTCTCAAAATAGATCATCTTTGTTTTATTGACACTCCCACAGCTAAAGCAGTGGGATTCTTGTTTCGTCATTTCGTGCCTC
>VXPE01000066.1 GCA_009839745.1 Candidatus Poribacteria bacterium | reverse complement strand
GAACATATTACCCCTTCTATGAGGTTATGTCAAACATTATTGCGTAAGTCCTAATCATCTCAAAAACTGATTTTCAAGTTCTCCGTCGCAGAGAAGGTATAGAGAGACAGGAATTTGCAGAAGAATGGCATATCCTTTTCCGGACTGATGACCCCACCTATCTCCAACCAATCTTCCAAGATTCGGATATCGACTCCACTCCATTATAGGAGCGATTTTCGATTCCACCTGTTCCAGGTTACCGTGTCGCGTTTTCCAACTGGGTTTCCCAAAGATCAGCATCTATATAGAAACACATATCACGTTGAAAAAAAATAACTTTGCATTTCTAAACTAAATATGTTATCATATATAATCTAAACCTGAATTAATAACGTATATAACCCAAGTTGCGACTTACGAGGTTTTAAGCATACAGATAACGTTTTTCATTGAAATAGGTCATGATTCGTAGGCGTTTTGTAGCGTAGACTGTCAGTCTGCGTGTTTTTTGTAGTTAGGACTTACGCACTACTTCTTAAAGTCCCCCTGATAAGGGGGATTTAGGGGGTTAAAAAGATGATAAATGCTGCTTTTTTGTGTCCAAATGTCCGATATTTGATCCATTTGCGTAAGTCCTGGTAGTGTAAAGTTTCAGTGTGCCCCTGAGATGCACAACCTAACAGGTTATGCTACAAACTGGCAACTTGGGTTATATATTTCAATGATACGAAACTAACGAACAAAGTGAGTTCTCGGACCTTCGCATAACGTCTGCATAGAACTCACGCAGATTCTTCGTAAAGTAATTTATCAACCATTAGTAAAATGTTACACTTTTCACCAAATTATTTTTTTCTACACACAGAATTGCAACCGAGAAACACCCAAGAACCCACGCTACCACTGGTATCTCAACCGAAAACCCGCACAGAAATACCAATTTAAAAATGTTATAAAAACGTAACATTTTAAGGAGAAATTGCCATGAAACTCCAAGAAGAACACAAAGAATTTGTCGTTAAGGGATACGCCTGTTTTATGAAACCCGGTGAGATTCTCGAAAACTTTATGATCGCTTTCGCACCCCATATCGTCAAAGTCTTCCTCGAAGACCACGCAGATAGACTGCAAAAAGAAGTTGTAGAAGAAATCTTACGGGAAAAGGCACGCTTTACAGAAGAGCATTACCTAAAAAACTCCCGCTCTAACATCTATCAACGGGATTTGTATAAAATCATAACAACAAAAAAGGGCATCCAACAAAGAAGGAAGGTCTATGTAGACTGGGACATAATCATCGCACAGATCAATCGCTACAATGAGAGGCTCAAGGGAAAGTTCGCAAATAACTTCCGCAGACTCAACATCACACACCCCCAGTTCCCACAGAAATATCGAACCCTCTTCAACGAAGCCCGCGAACAATATCTCGCCAGTTACCGCACTGCCAGTCTCAGCCTCCCAGCAAACCTTATCCTTGAATTGGAATTTCTATACGGGCTCACAAAGGAACTCGCAATCGACACACGCGACCTCAAATACATCACCCAAGCCGCCCAGATCCTCAAAACTATCGCCGCATGCAACGCCGTCAACCAACAAGAGCAACCCGTCGATATCACACCCCAAGAAGTCGAAGCTCTTCAAGGCACCCAGAAAACCTTGACCGACCAACTCAGAAAAGAGACCCGCCAATTACAAAAACACACGGAGAGCAAAGATGCCTAACACTTTTCCCTTGCCATCACGTCCAAATTGTGCTAAAATACCGATAACATGAATCAACAAGACCTAAAGCATTCCCATAAAGAACTCTATACGCTTCTCGGAACACGCTTCAGCACAGATAGTGCCGTCCGAGACGCACACGCTCGCGATGCCTCCTATCACCGAGGCGCGCTCCCGGATGCCGTCGCTTTCCCGAAAACCAATGCCGAAGTCGCCGAAATCGTCAAAATCTGTGCAAAATATAAGATGCCGATAGTCCCTTACGGAACAGGGACCGGCGTTGAAGGGGCTGTCGTCACAACTGAAGGCGCGCTCTGCATCGCGCTGAACGATATGAACCGCATCCTCCGCGTCAGCCAAGACGATAGAGATGCCACCGTCCAAGCCGGTGTAACGCGCCTGCAATTGAACACACATCTCGCAGAGATCGGCACACAACTCCACTTTTCCGTCGATCCGGGGGCGGATGCCTCATTGGGGGGGATGGCAGCCACGCGCGCCTCCGGCACCAGTGCTGTCCGATACGGCACGATGCTCGATAATATCCTCGGTTTGACCGTTGTCACTGCCGATGGATCCATCGTCCGGACGGGGACCAGGGCGCGGAAGTCTGCTGCAGGCTACGATCTCACGCGTCTTTTCATCGGTTCTGAAGGCACACTCGGGATCATCACGGAAATCACGCTCAAGTTGACACGGTTACCGGAAGCCGTGGCATCTGCTGTTTGCGCGTTCCCAACCGTAACTGCAGCAGTGGACACCGTTATCGCGCTCATGGGGGCAGGGGTGAGTATTGCCCGTATTGAGCTTTTAGATGAACGCCAGATGGATGCCGTCAACACATACGCCGGGTTAGCATACCAAGTCGCACCCACGCTCTTCTTTGAGTTTCACGGTTCCAAGCACACCGTCGCAGAGAGTTCAGAGATCGCTGGAACTATCGCAGCAGCGCATGGAAGTGGGGATTTCCGATGGGCAACAGACGAAAACGAACGCAAACGCCTCTGGCAAGCCCGATACGATAGCTACTATGCCGCTTTAAACCGCCGTCCCGGTTCCGTCGGTTACGTCACTGATGTTTGTGTCCCGATATCTGAACTCGCCGAATGCATCGCCAAAACGAAAGCACTCCTCGCTGAATCGAGCCTTGACCCGTCGCTCCTCGGACACGTTGGAGATGGGAATTTTCATGTCGTCTTCCCGCTTGAAGCGGATAACGCCGATGAATTGGCAGAGGCGCAACGCCTCAGCCATCGGATTGTAGATGTCGCTTTAGAAATGGGAGGCACTTGCACCGGTGAACACGGTGTCGGTATCGGCAAAAGACAGGCATTACAAAAGGAACACGGATCAGCAATCGATTTAATGCGTGCTATCAAACACGCTTTGGATCCCCTAAACTTAATGAACCCCGGCAAGGTCTTCTTATAGACACGTTTTTCGATCTTGTCGCAGAGAGAAAAATTGTGCCTTCTTGCGAGACCGTAGCCCGTAACGCAGTAGAGGGCGGATTTAAGAAAGACGCGTCACGGGTTCAAGTCCGTGTCGTTCTTCCGCAAGGTAGGATTAAAAAATGCAAAACAGTTGGAAAATCCTCATCACCGATTACGCTTGGCCCTCCATAGAACCTGAACGACAAGTCCTTGCCGAGATCGGGGCGGAACTCATCGCCGCGGAGACTGGCGATGAGGCAGAACTCCTACCCCTCGCGCCAACCATCGACGGCATCCTCACCTGCTGGAAACCTGTTCGCGCGCCTGTTATTGCCGCCGCTGAAAATTGTCAGATTATCGGACGTTGTGGGATCGGACTTGACAACATTGATGTGGAAGCCGCTACGGAACACGGTATCATTGTGACCAATGTCCCTGCGTATTGTATCGACGAGGTATCCGACCACGCCATGGGGTTGCTGCTGGCGTGTGCCAGAAAAATTTCGCGTTTTGATCGGGCGGTCAAGGGAGGCACATGGGAGCAGAACATCGGACCCTCGATGCGCAGAATTCGAGGGAAAACGCTCGGGGTCATCGGATTCGGACGGATTGCGCGGTCAATTGTGCCGAAGGCGAAAGCGTTCGGATTTACAATCAACGTATGTTCCCCACGGACCGATCCCGAATTGATTCAACAGCACGGCGCACAAAAGGTTTCGTTTTCAGAACTCCTCGCGACCTCCGATTTCATCACTATCCACGCACCACTGACACCGGAAACGCAGGGGATGTTTGGCGAGGCGGAATTTCGGGCGATGAAACCGACGGCGTATCTGATTAATACTGCGCGTGGCGGTATTGTAGACACCGATGCACTCACCACTGCGATCTGCACCGCTGAAATCGCCGGGGCAGGCGTAGACGTATTGGCAACGGAACCACCTGAACAGACCGAAGAACTGCTGACGCTTGACAACGTCGTCGTTACACCGCACGCTGCTTTTATATCAGAGGAATCGATCTTTGACTTAGAGATTGCTGCCGCCACGTGTGTCGTGGAAGTACTAACCGGCAAACTACCAGAATCCGTCGTCAACCCATCGGTTCTGGAACAATCAAACCTCCGCGCAAATTTTTAAACGATGTTTGAGGATTAATGAAATTAAAACAAAATTGTAGCCTGCAACAACGGCGCAGGCGGATATACGGAGATGAATATGAAATCCCAGGTCCACCCAAACGAACCGCAAGGAAAAATTAAAAGTATGAAATCCCAGGTCCACCCAAACGAACCGCAAGGAAAAATTAAAAAACTTCCTGACGCAACAGGGCATTTCGGACAATTCGGGGGTAGATACGTCCCCGAAACGCTCATGCCTGCCCTTTTAGAACTTGAAGAAGCATACCTGAAACTCAAAGACAATCACGACTTCCAACAAGAATTTCAGTACTACCTCCGTGAATATGTCGGACGGCCAAACCCACTCTATTACGCCGAGCATTTAACAGAAACACTTGGTGGCGCAAAAATATATCTCAAACGCGAAGACCTCAACCATACAGGGGCACACAAAATTAACAGCGCGATCGGTCAAATCCTCCTCGCTCGCTGGATGGGCAAAAAGCGCATCATCGCTGAAACCGGCGCAGGACAACACGGGGTCGCAACAGCCACTGTCGCCGCGAAGTTCGGTATGGAATGCGAAGTCTATATGGGTGAGGAAGACATAGAACGGCAAGCACTCAATGTTTTCCGCATGCAACTCATGGGGACAAAGGTCGTACCGGTGAACTCGGGGTCGCGGACTCTCAAAGATGCGATCAACGCCTGCTTCCGCGATTGGGTCACGAACGTCCGAAACACGTATCTACTTCTCGGATCAGTTGTCGGCGCGCACCCTTATCCGATGATCGTCCGAGACTTCCAATCCGTCATCGGCGACGAAGCGAGATCACAGATTTTAGAGCAAGAAGGCACACTCCCGGATTGTGTCGTCGCCTGTGTCGGGGGTGGGAGCAATTCACTCGGCATGTTCTATCCCTTCTACGCTGATGAATCCGTTCGGCTGATCGGTGTGGAAGCCGCAGGCGAAAGCATCCGAAGTGGGCGGCACGCCGCACCTCTCACGGCTGGCAGTGTCGGCGTCTTTCACGGTGCGAAGTGCTATCTATTGCAAGAGGATGACGGTCAGATAACCCCCGCACATTCCATCTCCGCAGGGTTAGATTACCCGGGTGTCGGACCGGAACACAGTTATTATCGTGAGACCGGTAGAGCGGAATACGTCCCTGTTACCGATGCAGAGGCGATAGAAGGATTCCGATTGTTATCCGAGACAGAGGGCATCATCCCGGCATTGGAATCCGCACATGCGATTGCCTATCTGCGTGAGCTCGCACCTAAACTCGGTAAAGACAAGATCATCGCTGTCTGTCTTTCAGGTCGTGGGGACAAGGATGTGTATACTATCGCAAGTGAATTGGGCATCAAGCTTTAAGAATCTTGAGGATCTTTAGATACCCAGAACAACGCCGGACTTCTGGAGATTTTTCGAGAGATTTCCACAAACAACTTGCTATCTAACCGTGATATATGGTATAATTTTGTCGCGTAGTCAAAAAGATAGCAAGCGAGGTGGCACCATGGCACGCGAAACTGTGAACGCTGCTGCAAATTTGTCCCTGCAGCAAAAGCTCCGCAAGTTCATCACGTGGTTCTCACATCGAGATGGTCCTGTCAGGAATTGGCGATATTTTCCGACCCGCGTGTTGCTCCGAAAACTGCAATCGGAATCTTCCGAAATGCGTGCTTATGCCGCTGAAGGATTAGGCGGTGTCGGCGATGTTCACGCCGTCGCGCCGCTCATCAACGCCTTAAGTGATAACAATTCAACCGTTCGCCGTTTCGCTATTTCTTCCCTTGGACATATCCGAGACCCACGCGCGATTGACGTGCTTATCCCATTTCTGCAAGACGAGGAAGCTGACATGCGATGTGCCGCTGTTGTTGCCCTCGGCGAATTAGGTCTTGACGAAGAGAGAGTTTCAAATCCGCCTGTCCAGATCATAGAGGCACTCATGAGCAGCATCTGGGACACCGACAGAGCCGTCTGTTCCGCTGCTGTCGTCGCTTTAGGCAGAATCGGTAATCCACAAGCCATTTCTGCGCTTAACGCATTGGCAGATGCCACTGAGAGCGAATGGGTCCGCCGCTACGTCAGCGAGGCATTGCATCAAATCGAAGAGCAGAATGCATCACTAAATTCCTAAAACTTTTCCTTGATTTTGGTTGCCCGATTTGGTATAATATATGTTAAGTTTATTGGTGTGAGAAATCGGATTTTCGCTGAGGCGTGTTCAGATCCTACATCAGCACATTCCACGACCCATACATATCACAACATCCATCTATCTTCAAAAATTATGGACGAAAATCAAAACTTCAAATCCGGGTACGTTAGCATTATCGGTGCACCTAACGTCGGTAAATCCACCCTGCTCAATACCATTTTAGGGCAGAAACTCGCTATCGTCACCCCGAAACCACAAACGACTCGGAATCAAATTCGTGGGATTGTCACCACCGATGCCCATCAAATTATCTTTGTTGATACGCCCGGTCTGATGAACCCCAAGTACCGCTTACAAAGTGAAATGGTCAAAACCGCATACGGGGCTTTAGGAGACGCCGATGTTGTCCTTTTTGTGATTGATGTCGCCCGCCCAGATCCTGAGATCGAAGATACGATCCTCAGACGTCTCAAGCGTGTCAACGCAACAGTTATTTTGGTTCTCAATAAAGTAGATCTCGTCGCAAAGCCAACCTTACTCCCGATGTTTGAAGACTACAATCAGAGATATGCGTTCGCACATATCATCCCCATCTCCGCATTGACTTCCGATGGGGTGCCGCGCCTGCTTGAGGAGATTGAAACGTACCTACCCCTCGGACCCCGCTATTTTCCAGAGGACCAACTCAGCGACCTGCCTGAACGCTTTTTCATCGCCGAAACCGTTCGTGAAAAGATTATGCTCATGACGCAACGGGAAATCCCTTACGCCTCCGCTGTCATTGTTGAGGAGTTTGAAAGACGCCAAACGAAAAAGTCGGATGAAATCATCTATATCCGAGCCATCGTTTACGCAGAACGGCAGACACAAAAGCAAATTATCATCGGTAAGGGGGGCAAGTTGATTAAACGGGTCGGTGAACTCGCACGAATCGACATTGAGAAATTCTTAGACACCCGCGTCTTTTTAGAAATCTACGTAACAGTTAAAGCCAATTGGCGAAAAGACCCGCGCAAACTCAAAGAGTTAGGCGGTTTCGCAAATATTTAACTGCGTTTTTCTGGTTAAAAGCCTTAATCGCCTCCAACCCAGTCAAGAATTAACCAAAAACCTGCCTGAAACGAAGTGGAAGGCAGACCAGGAGCCAAATAGTTAAAAAGATGACAGAAGAGTCGATTTTTGTACAGGGTGCCCGCGAGCACAATCTCAGAAATATTGATATCCAACTCCCAAAAGACAAACTCATCGTCTTTACAGGCGTGAGCGGTTCAGGTAAGTCTTCAATGGCAATTGATACCGTTTACGCCGAAGGACAACGCCGATACATTGAGTCTTTATCGGCGTATGCCCGGCAGTTTTTAGGGCAGCTCGGCAAGCCGGATGTGGACGAGATTGTTGGATTATCTCCTTCGATTGCCATTGATCAGGGATCAACAGGACATAACCCGCGTTCCACGGTAGCAACCGTAACCGAAATCTATGACTATCTCCGTGTGCTCTATGCGCGCGTCGGACAATTCCACTGTCCCGAATGTGGACGTGAAGTCGGTTCACAAACTGCCGCAGATATCGTGCAGGCTTTGCTTGACTACCCAGAGCGCACCAGACTTATCATCTTAGCCCCGATCCTCAGAGGGTCCCGCGGGGCCCACGAAAGAGAACTTGAGGATTTACGCAAAGCCGGTTTCGCGAGATTGCGAATCGACGGTGAAATATACGAACTCCGACCCGGACTAACCCTCAATCCCAATCAACGTCACGACCTCGATGTGGTCATCGACCGGATTGTTATCAAAGACGGCAGTGAACCGCGCGTCGCTCAAGCCGTGGAGACTGCACTCATGCGTGGGGACGGAAGTCTCCTTGTTCACGTCGTCCCCACTGAAGGCATGGGTTCTCCGTTTACGTCAGAGGAAGATGACCTGCTGTTTAGTGAAGACTATACCTGCGCCCATTGCCGGATCAGCTTTGTGAAACCGGAACCTCGACACTTCTCTTTCAATAATCCCGATGGAATGTGCGAGAAATGTCGCGGGTTAGGTGTGCAGATGGGCATCTTGCCAAGGTTGATTGTCTCGGATGATACCCTCTCTATTATGCAAGGTGCCATAAGCCTATGGGGACCCCTTAATACACGAAACACCGCTAAGGAAAAAGTGATCGCTGAAGCGCTCGCAAAACACCTCGGATTTGATATTGAGACCCCTTGGAAAGACCTCACACCGGAACAACAGCATGCCGTCCTCTACGGCACCGGGGACGATATTCTGACGATTACACCCCCCAATACGGGGAGACACAGAGGGCGAAAGCAACGGCGGCAATATCGTGTCCATTTTCACGGGATTATTCCAACGGAAGAACAGAAATACCACTTTGAAGGTGATGAAACCAATGAGGATACCTACCCCGATTATTTCGTCAAAATGTCCTGCAGGGCCTGTGACGGAACCCGACTGAACCCGTGGGTAAAAGCCGTAACGATGGGCGATACCTCCATTACGGACGTTCTTGAAATGTCCATTCAGGATGCCTCCAAATTCTTCGATGAGTTGGTACTTCCAGAGCGTGAGGCGTTCATCGCATCGGAACTCTTAAAAGAAATTCGAGGACGGATCGGATTCCTTATGGATGTCGGATTGGGATACCTAACCCTCGCTCGTTCCGCACCGACACTCTCCGGTGGCGAAGCACAACGGATTCGTCTCGCCAGCCAAGTCGGGGCTGGATTACGTGATGTCACCTACGTCCTTGATGAACCGAGCATCGGTTTACATCCACGCGACCATGCCGGTTTGCTGATGACACTCTTAAACTTGCGGGATCAGGGCAACACCGTCATCGTCGTTGAACACGATGAGGCAACCATGTTGGTGGCTGATCTGATTGTCGATTTCGGTCCCGGGGCGGGTATTAAGGGAGGGAACATAACGGATATTGGTACACCGGCACAGTTCATGAAGGAAAGCAATACACTCACGGCGCAATACCTCCGAGGCGATAAGGTCATCGTGCAGCCGGAATCCCGTCGTCCGATAGGAGATAAGTGGGTGCAAATCTGCAACGCACGCCAGAACAATCTTCAAGGGATCAGCCCCAAAATACCGGTTGGGACACTCTGTTGTGTAACAGGCGTGAGTGGGTCTGGGAAAAGCTCCTTAATTCACGATATTCTCTACAGCGCACTCGCCCGCGACCTCATGAAAGCAAAGACTGTGCCGGGGGATTACGACGATATTCGAGGCATCATTGACGGAAAAAATGTTCCTGTCTCTGAGGTCATTGACAAAATTATCAACATTGACATGGCACCTATCGGGCGAACACCCCGTTCCAACGCGGCGACCTATACAAAGGTTTTCGATGCGATACGCGCACTCTATGCGGGGTTGCCCGAGGCGAAATTGCGCGGCTATAAACCCGGACGGTTTAGCTTCAACGTCGCTGGGGGCAGATGTGAAGCGTGTAGCGGTAACGGCGCGAAGAAGGTCGATATGGGACTCCTCTCCGATGTGTGGGTGGAGTGTGAGGTGTGTGAAGGGAAACGCTTCAACAGCGAGACCCTCACCGTTAAATACAAGGGGAAAGACATCTCTGAAGTCCTTGAAATGGATATTGACACCGCGCTTGCGCATTTTGCCGATATTCCGAGGGTCGCGAGGGGATTGAAACTGCTCCACGATGTCGGTTTGGATTACATTAAACTCGGACAACCTGCCCCCACGCTTTCCGGCGGTGAAGCACAACGCATCAAACTCTCGCGGGAACTCTCTAAACGCGGCACAGGTAAAACGCTCTACATCCTTGATGAACCCACAACCGGTTTACACTTTGACGATGTAAATAAACTGTTGACGATACTGCATCGGCTCGTAGATGATGGCAACACGGTTGTCGTTGTTGAGCATAATCTGGAAGTCGTCAATTCCGCAGATTACCTCATTGATTTGGGACCCGAGGGCGGCGTGGGAGGCGGCACTATCGTTGCTGTAGGCACCCCTGAACAGATCGCAGAGATGCCTGAATCTTATACCGGTCGGGCACTCCGGGGTGATTTTGATATCAGTTCTTCTGCCAACCCGAATGAACCGCAGGGTGTAATGGCAGATTCTAACGAAATCATAGCCCGAAACGCGCAGGGGCGAGGGGACCTCGTCTGTACAGAAGTCGGATATACAGAACGGAACGTGAAACCCCCAATTCACTTAAACGAACCGAAAGGAAAAATTGAAAACATTGCTGTGCGTGGGGCTACAGAAAATAATCTCAAAAATATTGACATTGACATTCCGCACCGAAAAATGACCGCATTGACCGGGGTGAGCGGCTCTGGTAAGACTTCGCTTGCACTTGATACGGTTTATGCCGAAGGACAGCGCCGCTATATCGAAACGCTCAGCACTTATGCCCGTCAGTTTATAGGACAGATGGAAAAGCCCAAGGTCTCAAAGATTGAGGGACTCTCACCCGCGATTGCGATTTCGCACGCCAACGCTGGGCAGAACCCAAGATCCACTGTCGCAACGATTACGGAGATACACGATGGACTCCGCACGCTTTACGCCCGATGGGGCACACCCTACTGTCCCGATTGCCAAGTGGCGGTCCAGCCACAGACGGCGGAAGAAATAACGGAACAGGTTTTTGGAATCCTCCGCGAACAGTGGGTAGATGTCCTCACACCGCTTACGAATTTCTTGCTGCTTCCTGAAGGTCAAGAAGGCGTTTCACGGGGTAAAATCGTTGATGTCAATGCGGGTGAATCGGCATTCGGTTTGAAAGGGAACGAGGATTACGCCGATGTGTTTCGTCGATTGCAAAGAGCCGGATTTGTGCGCGTCCAAATTGATGGCGAAATTCACCGACTTGATGAAGTGCCAAAACTCAGTAGAGGTATTCACCATGAGGTCTTTATCGTTATTGACCGCATCGAACTTGTAGACGAAGAGAAAAGCCGTTTTACAGAAGCGGTAGAGTTGGCACTCCTTCAAAGTGGCGGGTTCGTGCTTATCGAGAAAAGAGAAGGCGGACAAACAACAGGACGGCATTTCCTTAGCGAACATGCGATGTGCCGTTCTTGCGGCAACAACTTTGGACAATTGACCCCTCGACACTTCTCTTTTAACAACAAAGTCGGAGCGTGCGATTTCTGTGATGGACGTGGAAGGAACATGCACCCACCTTATATGACGTGCAACCAGTGCCACGGGACACGACTCAAGCCCTTTCCAAGTTGTGTCAGATTTGAAGATGTGACCGTCTCTGACTTGATGGCATTGTCAATTACCGAGGTTATTGAATTCTTCAACGCACGTCTGAAACAGATTGACGTCCAAATCGCCGATGAGGCGCGAGGCGGTAAGGGGGATCTCCCGGGCACGAAGGGTGTATCGACCTCAAGAGCGACACATCCGTCACTTCACATGCATACGTCACCGGAATTTGAAGCCGAAGTCCTACACCAAATTCGGACGCGACTTCAGTTCTTGGAAGATATTGGTCTCGGCTATCTCGCCTTAGAGCGTGGGGCACCGACACTCTCAGGTGGCGAAATGCGCAGAATCCAACTCGCGAGCCAACTCGGTAGCGGCCTCACCGGGGTAACCTATATTCTGGACGAACCGAGCATCGGTTTACACCCACGCGACCAAGAACGCCTCATCGCTGCACTCAAGGAACTTCGCGATATCGGCAACAGCGTCCTTGTTGTTGAACACGACCGCGATACAATATTAGCCGCCGATCATGTGATTGATTTCGGTCCCCAAGCGGGCAAAGGAGGTGGCGAGATTGTCGCTATTGGGACCCCAGATACCTTCGTAGAGGCAAGGTCCCCTCGTCCGACCTCAAGTCAACAACTGATAGCCCGTGACCCGCAAGGTAAAATTGAAAAATCCTTGACGCACGCCTATCTTTCCAATGAAATGGGGATTCCTGTTCCGAAAGAACGACGCAAAGGCACAGGCAAACAGTTAGCAATATTTGGGGCAAAAACGAACAATCTGAAGAACATTGATGTCAAGATTCCACTCGGAACGCTCACCTGTGTAACCGGTGTTTCTGGGTGCGGAAAGAGTTCATTCGTTGAAGGCACCCTAAAACCCGCACTTGAAAGTCGGCGTTCTATCAAAACCGGTGACCCGAAAGACCGTCCCTATACCCATTATCTCGGCGATGGCAACCGAGAACCCATATATAACGACTATGGGCAACCGGAATATGAACGCATCCGCGGTGTGAGTCATATCAAACGTCTCATCAATGTGGACCAGAAGGCGATCGGGGAAACACCGCGTTCCAATCCAGCGACGTATACCGACCTGTTCACGAGAATCCGTGAACTCTTTGCTGAACAACACGACGCAAAGATGCGTGGGTATAGTATGGGCACGTTCAGTTTCAACCTCGCACAGGGACAGTGCCATGTGTGTGAGGGACACCGTTTCATTCGCGTCGAGATGCATTTCCTCCCTGATGTGTGGATGCCGTGTGAGGCATGTAATAGCACCGGTTATAGCATGGAGACCCTTGAAATCCGTTACAACGGTAAAAATATCGCTGAAGTCTTAAATATGACAGTAGATGAGGCACTCACATTCTTCAGCGAGAGCCCACGTATCTGTCGGACGCTCCAGATGTTAGCAGATGTCGGTCTCGGATACATTGAATTAGGACAAGCAGCCACAACCCTCTCCGGCGGTGAAGCACAGCGAGTCAAGCTTGCGAAAGAATTAGCACGTCGCCAAACGGGTTCAACGCTCTATATCATGGATGAACCCACGACCGGACTCCATTTCGACGACATCCAAAAACTTCTCAAAGTGCTGAACCGACTCGTTGATGCTGGCAACACGATTATCGCTGTCGAACATAACATTGACGTCATCAAATCCGCCGATTGGATCGTTGATTTGGGACCGGAAGGCAGTAAAGGTGGCGGAGAAGTCGTTGCGATGGGGACACCAGAGGAAGTTGCGTCGGTGCAGGAATCTCATACTGCGCGTTTCTTACGCGATGTTTTGTAGAACGTTTTTGATAAAACCTTGACAAATTCTGAAATGTATGGAATGATAATACTGTATCTATTAAAGATGTCGTATCCATGATGCAGATTCCAGATTACTATCAAGTCTTAGAGGTCGAACGGGATGCTACCGCTCGCGAAATAAAGAGTGCCTATCGGAAACTCGCAAAACGTTATCATCCGGATAAAAATCCGGAGCGGACTGCTTTTGCAGAGAAGATGTTCCGCGAAGTCTGTAATGCCTATAACACGCTCCAAGACAAAAAACGGAAATCTGACTATGATCGAACCCTCCAAACGATCGAACGGCAGCAGAAGTCCGAGGAAATCTATTTCGACCGGCTGAAAAGAATCAACCAGACTTACGCCAAGTTGGAATTGCTGTTGCAAGCGTTGCTCCATCACAATTATGAAACCGGCGTTTCTATGTATGAGCAGTTGCAGCACCGCTCTCAGGAGATTGGAAAGCAATTGCGCATTGACGACTTCCTGAGCTACGAAGAGAGTCGGGACTGTGAGTTTCTCGTCGCCGAAGCATACCAGAGACTCGGATTTTCTAATGGCGACCGAGATCGCTCCTACAAAATTGAGCAGGCAATGTTAATTTATGAATCTCTCTTGTCTGCCGAAACAAAGCGTCCCTGTTTCAGGCACTTCATCCGAGAAGTCAAAGACCGCCTCAAATTCATCTATCTCTATCATTTCAGTGTTGAGGGATACAACCAAACACATCCAATTCCGTTGACGAAAATCCGTGAACTAAAACTCTCGAAACGCGAGACCGCATGGATGTACAAAAAAATTGCGGAATTCTACGTTGAAATTGATCGGTTCCCAGAAGCGCGAACCGTTTTGAAAATGGCATTCGAATTGCAACCCCAACTTACCGGTGCTAAGAAAATCTGCCAAACACTCAATATGGGATATTAGTTATCGGTTATCAGTTTTCGGTTAAGAACGGTTTATGGCGGACAAAGCGTTGGCAACTGTCACACGAGTAAACTATACACCTAAAGCGAAGCGGAGGGGTTTTTGCTTGGGCGTTTCTTCAGATATACGGAGGTAACCATGAATACACAAACCCCCTTTACCGAACCGCAAGGTATAATTAAAAAATTCGCTGAGAATTACCGAACAGACGGATTCTTGACCGGTATTCGTATTTCCGATGAAGTTGAAGCAACGCGCCATCGGCAAGCCTATGACGCACTGGAAGCAGAAGTCGGGGCAGAGAAATGTGAAATCGGTCTTGTTGATTGGCATTTCGACTACCAATTTATCTGGGAAATCGCAACACATCCAAAAATCGTAGATGTCATCGAGGCACTTATCGGTCCCGATGTGATGCTGTTAGCCACGCATTTCTTCTGCAAATACGGTCCCCGCGACAAATTCGTGGCGTGGCACCAAGACGTGACGTATTGGGGACTTGAACCGCCAGACGCAATCACCGCTTGGTATGCCATAGACGACAGCGATACAGGGAACGGCTGCATGCAGGTAATCCCTGGAAGCCATCAACCAGGGATCAAGGAACACGGGAAGTCTCAACAGGCAGGCAACCTACTGAGCATCAATCAGGAGGTTCCGGTCACGGAAGCGGAGGCAGAAACCGCCGTAGATTTGGTCCTAAAAGCCGGTGAGATGTCCATCCACCACGGGCAGATGATTCACGGTAGCCTACCGAACCATTCCACGCGTCGGAGGTGTGGCTTGACGGTTCGCTACATTGATCCATCGGTGCGGCAGGCAGAAGAGAATTCGCTGAAACGTCCTTGGAAACCGATTCTACTGCGCGGCGAAGACCGATACCAGAATTTCACGACTGTCCCAAATCCATTTTAATAGTTTTCGGGCGTCAGTTATCGGTTAAGGGGTTTCGTTTATAAAGCCCTCTTGTAACCGACAACTGAAAGGGGTGCTTAGCAACCCATACTGACAACTATTAAAACTCTAAAAAAATGCAATCTCGTATATACGATACCATTATTGTTGGTGCCGGTGGAATGGGGAGTGCAACCGCATACCATCTCGCTAAATCTGGCGTAGACGTGCTTGTCTTAGAACAGTTTCAGCGTGGACACAGGTTCGGCAGTTCGCACGGTGAAACCCGTATTATCCGGTTTTTCTACGATAAACCCTTTTACACCGAGCTGATGAAAACCGCCTACGCGGAATGGCGCGACCTCGAATCGGTATCGGGGAAACCGCTGCTGTTTATCACAGGGAGTGTAGGTATCGGCGCAAAGGGAAACCTGTATGGACGCGCGACACGGCAAAGCTTAGATGCCGCAGGCGTTGAATCCGAGTGGTGGGATGGGGCACAGTTAGCAGAACGTTTTCCGCAATTCCGATTGACGGATGATATGGAGATCCTTTATCAGAAGGACACGGGTTTTCTCCGTGCCGCCGAGTGTGTCTCCACTCACTTGCGGTTGGCAGAACAACACGGTGCGGAAATCCGGGAGGAGACCCAGGTAACCGACATCAATTGGCAGACAGATGTGCTAACTGTTCGGACCGAAAACACCCAATTTCATGGTAGGAAAGTCATCGTGACAGCGGGGGCATGGGCTGCGACCCTACTCGCGGAATTGAATCTCCCGCTCACGGTTACAAAACAACAGGTGTGCTACTATCAGCCCATAGACAGCGAACGTTTCCAGCCAGACCGGTTTCCTGTCTTTACAGAAGTGACCCCTGATGGGGAATTCATCTATGCCATTCCGGCTTTTGGTGCTTTTGATAAACGGGGTGGGGTGAAAATTGCACGGCACGGAAGAGGACAGATCATCTCCCCTGATACACCCGAACGCACGCCTGATGCAGATTACATTGCTCATATAGATGCTTACGTCCAAGAACGCCTCCCAGAACTTGGGAAAACCACGCATACCGAGGTCTGCCTTTATACTGAAACGCCAGACGAAGACTTTATCATTGACGCACACCCGCACTGTCCCGATCTGCTGATTGCGGCAGGTTTTTCAGGGCACGGCTTCAAGTTTTGTGCCCTCGTCGGACGCATTCTGAGCGAACTCGTCCAGACTGGTAAGACCGGTTTTGACATTTATCCATTTCGTATTGACCGAGAACACGAAATCTCAAGCGGTATTCCAAGGTTGCAATCATGACGAAGCAGATGCGAATACAACTAATTGTGGGTGTGGTTTCCATTGGCGTCGTGTTAATCTGCGTTATGTTGTTTTTCCCCATGCCGCGCGGTTCCGATCTCACCATCCAAGCACCCGCCCCGCCGCGGGAAGTTGCACCTGCTCCCTTGCCACCCCCGATCCCTTCAGTCATTGCTGTAAAGGCGAATTTGCCCATACAGGATGTTAAAACGTTAGCAGAATCTGCGCTCAGAGACTATCTCAGCAAACCCATCCAGCGAAAAGATGGCGCGATTACATACGCGATTAAACTGGATATTGACCCTCTCACGATGGCGGGATCGTCAGACGGGACTATATCCGTAAACGTTCCGTTCCAGTTCAGCGGGTGGGCACGCGTTTCAAAAAAAATCTTCGGGCAGGTCGTCCAGAAACGTGAAGATATTGAAGGAACCGCGACCGCCTCACTCACCCTTACCCCAACACTTAACTCGGATTGGCGTATGACTGCCAAAACGACCTCTGATATTTCCATCCAGAAAGCCGAAATAAAGATTTTGGGCATCACAATTTCAGTGCGTCGGATTCTTACCGAATTGGTGCGGGAGGCAGTCCTTCCTAAATTAGAGAACCTCATCGTCAAATACATCACTCACATAGACATAAAGACTCGCGTCGCCGGTTTATGGACAAAACTTCACGAGCCGATAGTTATCAATCGAGACCCGCGAATCGCGCTCACCATAGAGCCGCTGGGAATCCTCGCGCAGCAGTTGTCGAGTGACGGGAAAATGCTCTCGTGCAGTCTCGGCATAGAAACCTATATTCAAGCGAATATGGGAGATGCATTAACGGGTGCTCCCGATACTACGACCGCCGACTTGCCAGACATTCGGTTCGTGGATACCCTTGAATCCGGCTATCATATCATGGCACCGATTGAAATAACCTACATTGCTGTTGAAGACTTTGCCAAGCCCCATGTTGAAAAATCTCACAAGCTCAAAGGGATTGATACACTTGTTAAAAATTTGACCCTCTACGGCAGCGGCACCCAGCTCGCCGCAGGGATTGCATTCAGTATGCCCTCATTAGGCGCGGAGGGACAACTCTATCTGCTCGGAACGCCCGTGTATGACGCGACGGCGATGTCCGTTTCTGTTAATGAATTCGACTATACACTAACGACACGAAGTCTGCTCTTGGATATTGCACAAACCGTCGGAGAGGGCTTCTTTCCAGACCTCCGCGCAACAGTCGAAGATAAACTTGTCTTTCCATTAGAAGATCGGTTCACCGAACTCCACAAGAAGTTAGCAGAGGTCATTGCAGAACGCCGGATCGGTTCATACGTCGTTTTGCGCGGCACCATAGATACCATTACACCGGAGGCACTTTACCTCACGCAGACAGGTGTGCATATCCCATTCCGCTTACAGGGCGATCTCATCTGTGAGGTGAATATTAGTTCTTCTCAGTTTCCATAATTTTTGAGGAGCCCGCACGATGTCAACAACTCTTAAAGCAGGAAGTGCCAGCACGAATATCACGCCGCCCCTCGGCACGAGAATACCGGGCGGTTTCCGACCGAGATACGCTGAAAATGTCGACGATGAACTTTTTGCCAAGGCAGTCGTCATTGATAACGGAACAACACGTATCGCAATCGTTACTTGCGATCTCATCGCTATACCAGAGAAAGTCGCTGATGCCACCAAAGCACGTATCGCCGATAGATGCGATATTCCACCGGCACACGTCATGATCAATGCCACACATACACATACTGCTGTCGCAATCGCCGATCTGCTGGGTGTTGATGAAGATACCGAGTATACCGAGTGGGTGCCGCTGAAAATCGCCGATGCCGTTGAACTCGCAGTGTGGCGACGCAAGCCGGCACGGATAGGATTTGCCAGTGTTGATGAAGAACGCATCACCTTCAATCGGCGGTGGCACATGAGAGATGGGACGGTCCGTTTTAACCCCGGTATCGAACACCCAGATCTGGTGAAACCGACCGGGACAATCGATCCGGAGGTGGCGATGATGTTCGTTGAGGCTACCGATGATGGGACTCCGATCGCGGCGGTTGCGAATTTTTCGCTCCACTATATCGGTACAGACAACGGTAATGCTCTCTCCGCAGACTATTTTGGACACTTCGATCGACTGATGCAACACTATCTCGGGGATACATGCATCTCGCTTCTCTGGAACGCCGCATCGGGGCAGATTAACAATACTGACTTCAGTGGACGGACGAAATGGACAGCGAGCGGACATCAGCAGGCGGTGAAAATGGCGAACGTTCTCGCTGGACATTTTATTGTTGAGAAGCAACTCATGGAGATGCACGAAACGCTTGATCTCAGTGGCGATCTCGCCACGCTGACGTTCCAACGTAAAGAGATTACGGCTGAGGACCTTAAAATTGCTGAACAGGTATTGTCTGTGCCGCAAGGTACTTACGATGCCTACGAAACGGGTCCGTTTAGTTGGGTCGTCGGAGAACCGATACCGAACGCACTGGTTGATGTCTACGCCCGCGAATGCCAGCGGTTGGCGAAGTTACCGGCACAGATGACCGCACCCGTTCAAGTCATCCGTCTGGGTGAGGCAGCGATTGTCGCATTGCCCGGGGAGGTGTTCGTTGAGACGGGCATGAATATCAAGTCGAGATCCGACGCAAATCCAACATTTCTCGTCAGCTTAGCGAATGGATATATCGGCTACATCTGCACGGATAAGGCATTGATAGAGGAAGGCGGATACGAGACGTGGGCAGCGAAGTCCTCACTTCCAGCTGTTGGGACGGTGCCAACGATGGAGACACTCGTGGCTTCATTGCTAAATTAGTGCGGATGAATGTGAGAGAATTGTAGCATAGACTGTTAGTCTGTGCTACGTGAAGGGACGTTAAAGGTGATCCTTGGGAAACCTCTTTGAGGGTGTCCAAATCCTACTAAAATCTGCTATAAATGTCCTAATAGTATGTTAGTCGCTGGGTTCCGCCAAATATATTGTCCGCTTATCTGCTTCGCTTTTGAAGAGTAAAGGTAAGTCGAGCTCGCGAAAGGTGACAACGTAGGGAATGCCACCGTGTTCTTGAACCTGTTGGCTGAGAGATTTCCATTCACTTTTTAAATAGTAGGGACGCGCAGTATGTTCTGTGAAAAACATCAGACGAAGATAGTCGTAGTGGGCTTCTCTTTTCCGGACATTAATTTCGGTGAGAAGCACGGCATTTTTCGGCAGGTGTTCCTCCGCAAACGCCGCAATCTCAGAGAGCGTATGTTCATTGTGAGTTTGGGTGACCCGCCAAGCCTGAATACCCTCTCCAATGCATAGGATCACAAGCAGCGTTGCCCAAGCAACACGAATCCCGCGTCTGTAGTGTGACTCGTTGGGTTTGTGGTATGTGGTCCGCTCTATGAAGCCACCGAGTATCAATAGAAACGCGGGCATACTGATGAGTGTCGCACTCGGCGTTTTCGTGGTGGCGAGCGAAAAAGGGAGTAAAACCCCAAACCCCCAGGCATAAAGTAGATAGAGACCGATATTTTTCTCGCGGAAAAGGCGAAAAAACGAACAACAAACTGCCACAACAACCGGGAGAGTCAGTAGGTTCAATATCTGAGCACTGTACAGAAACGCTTTGTACCAGGGGGCACGCCACCCTTCAACGTCTTCTGTTGAATAGGACTTCCGCAGTGTAGCATAAACTTTAGTTTGTGCCACCTCGGAAGTCAGATGTGACGGAGGTTTCTACACGTTCTAACCGGTCGAAAATCCCCTTTTTGCGTAAGTCCTGTTGAAGAATAGGCACGCTGTCGGGCAGGTTTGAAAGGCACCTCTACAGCATGTAGACGTGATACAGAAGCGTTAAACAGAGCACTGCAGAGATACCGCATCCAAGGAAAGTGGAGATAGCGTTTGTTTTACTCTCCTCCCACGGAGATGTTGAATTCGATATTCACATGCCCGCCTTCCTCTTGGAATGCCTTGATTTCTCGGAAGACTTCAAGATTTTCCGATAGCTGTCTTATCGCTTCAGTCTCATCTGCTGGTAGAAGACTTATAGATGCTTCCGTCATGGTAATTGCGTCATCAACAGTCAAGGTACCTTCATTTGAACGTCTAATATTTTCAACCAATGTTTCAATTTCAGGACGGTCTCCAAACATCTCTTTAAAGCGGTCCGTAAGCCGATCATAAGCATAATCAGGATCGGTGTCAAGAAAGTCATTGTAGTCTTGACTGGCTGCCTTTATCTTTACCCAGTCGATTCCCTCAACAGGGGATTCCGGTAACGCTTCCGGGAGTTCTACTGTAGAAAGGGAAAGTGGATCCAATGCCAAGTCAAACTCGGTTGTATCTGTTTCTTGAAACGCTTGTCTTTCTGTTTCGATATCGGGTATTTCGGGGGTTATGGAAGAATTTTCCAATATTTCAGGTTCCACTATTGTTACGGATGGCATCTGTGTTGGATCTTCTTTTAGTTTCAACTCCCTTTGTTTAACTGGAACTGAGATATCTTCAACTTTGGGTAACTCTGGGAGTTCCCCCACAAAATGTTGATTCTCCCAGCGCGTGAAAAAAAAGATACCAACGCAAAAGAAGATAACGAGAATAGCGGCAATACCTAAGATCTTAATGTACATTCTCCCCTCCTTTCATGAGGAAGCAGAGCACCTTGGCTATGGTGAACCAAACCTGCCCGGCATCTCATAAGTTTCGAGATTTTTGCCCTGGCTTTCAAGTAGTTTACCCATTGATTCCAGCCCTCCCAGAGCGTCTTGTAGACTTTTGAGCAATTCGGTGTGTGCTTGCGTTCGTTCTTCAGGCTTAACATCTGTAAGCATCTGAACATGCCATTCGGTGGCATGTTGTATATCCGCGAAGGTTCCTTTTTGGTTGCGGACGAGGCGGACAAAGAGTTTGACCCATTCGTCACCAAGTGGATGTGCTCCGAAACGAATCTTTACGTACTTTGAGAGTTCTATCTCTGCTGCTTCTATATCTGTTTTCAGTAGTGAAAAGAAAGCAAGGTAATGCTCTTGCGCCTCATCTACCGTGGGATCGATAGATACGTTTCCTTGTTGAGGGGTTTCGGGGGGGTTATTTTCTACTTGACTATCTTTGGAGGATGATTTTTCTCCGGAATCTATCAATTCTTCAGTAGCGGTAGCGTTTTGTTCACCAGCTATAGGTGTCTGCTCTTGATTCGAGGTTTTCTGCTGGTTGCCTATACATCCAGAATTGAAGAGGGATAGACAAATGAGACTGCTAAAAATAATAACGAATCGCATTGTTTCTCCATAATAATTGGAAGGCGATCAAGAATGAGATCGCCCTTCTATACAGGGTACTACTGGGTTTTGCTATTAGTGGTCGTGGGTCTCCCACCAACAGAATAAGTATATAGCGTTGGTCTCAATTATCCAATCGCACTCAATGTGGAACTTGCCTGCTTCGGCTTCCGGTGGAGATACAATATCCAGCGATATCGGCAAAAATCCCATTACTAAAAATGCTGCGATAGCAATTATCAAAATCTTTTTCCGAATTATAGATTGTCCTTTCTGAACAGAAACTCGGGCAGAAAGCCCAATGCTTTAGCTTTGGGATGAATGCCCGCCCTG
>VXPE01000065.1 GCA_009839745.1 Candidatus Poribacteria bacterium | reverse complement strand
ACCTGCTTTTCTGCTTTCAAACACCTTAATTCTTAAAATTGTCCAAACTTTAGTATCTCTAAGAGTTGCTAATTATGCAGGAGGCCCCGCAGGTAGGAGAAAGGAATAGAATGTCACCCAATTATAAAGGATACATAATTCCTCATCAATTTGATCGAAAATGAATTACGCATTATCATCAATCCGATCCATGAGATGGAATGGAATTCCCTCCGCTTTTGCCTTTCGGAATTGTGTGAGTCTGAGCCGTGTTAATTCATTCACTTTAATTTTCAATTGATCTTGTGCTTCAAGAAAAGCGTATTCTTCATCAAGTGGAAATATAAACTCTTGCTTTGCTGCTAAACCTCTCGTTTGGCTGTATGCCTGAAGAAAAGTGTGGCATTCTGCATCGGTTCTCGGTAACCCCAGTTCCAATTTGCGTATAAAATCCGCAACGACCTTAACTTGTGGCGTATCCCCGAGCTCTGCAATAAGTTGAGCGCGATAGCGTTTAGCCCATGCTTCAGGGTCCTCTTTTCTCAGTTTATCCAGCTCAAGTCCCCCAATTGGTTCTGGCTTCTTGGCATCTTCAAGGGCACGCCGATTGACTTCGTTCGGGAAGAGAAAATATTGTGCCTCAAAATATGCGATGAATGTCTCACGTGTTACCGTTTTTACGCCTAAGGGACTTAGCAGATGGAAATCTGCCCGAATGTGAACCTGCGGTATGTCCCCGAACTGTCTAATGAGTTGGGCACGTTCATATTCGGCATGTAAGATAGGATCCGTTGTCTCGTGCCAGTTTGGAGGAATATCTATGTTCCCTCTACTGAGCAAGAAACGGGTGTATGCAGCGCGTAAGACTGGGTCTTTTTCCGTCTCCCAGTTGAGAGGAATATGCATTTCCCGAGAGGTGAGTTGTTTATAGATGGATTTAACGCGTAATAAGATGGGTTCCGTTTCTTGGAGGCTGTCAACAGGTAAGTTGGGTGTTACGATTGAATTGAAGGGCTCCGTTGCTTCTGTTTCCTTATCTTCTATATCTCCACAGCCAAGAAAGAGACACAGACCGAGGCTGCATACGAAATAAAATCTCAAAATTCTGAGTAGAGGTAAGGTGAAGATATTTTTCATTTTTCACTCCTGAAAATGATTCGTACGCCTTCTGCTTTCTCCTTTCGCAAGGTTTCCAGTGTCCGTAATGTTGTTTCGCTCGGCCAGAGATGGTATTGTGCTTCAAGGAAGGTAATGTATTCCTCTGCATCTCTTATGGGAATTCCTTAACACCAAACCCATCCTCATACACAACTTTGGAGACGAAGACGCAAACATTTTCCTATAGACATCTCTTCTACTTATGATATACTATTTGCAGAAATCGAAAGTGTTTTGCTGTTTAAGGAGACTTGCATGAGTACAGAAAGAAAATGGGATGATTCAATTGTCCGCTATCCGGACCCCGCAATTGAGGCATTAGACCCCCGTTTCGGGAAATATACAATCGGGAATTCTGTCGTTGAACGGTTATGGACAGGCTCGCGTTGGGCGGAGGGACCTGCTTGGTTCGGCGATGGTGGGTATCTGCTCTGGAGCGATATTCCGAACAACCGGATTCTGAAATGGGAAGAATCCACTGGCGACGTGAGCGTCTATCGCAAACCCTCGAACTATACCAACGGACACACCCGCGATCGGCAGGGCAGGCTCATCAGTTGCGAACACGGGGCACGGCGCGTCACACGCACTGAATACGACGGGACAATTACCGTGCTGATGGATAGCTTTGACGGGAAACCGCTCAACGCACCGAATGATGTCGCTGTCCATCCCGATGGGCATGTCTGGTTTACCGATCCCGGATACGGTATTATGCTCAACTATGAAGGACATGTAGCCGAATTTGAGTTGCCGACCTGCGTGTATCGTCTCAATCCTGATACGGGAGAAGCAACCGTCGCGACGGATGAACTTGAAAAACCGAACGGTATCTGCTTTTCACCCGACTATGAAAAACTCTATCTCGTGGATACGGGGGTTACGCATAAAGAGGGAACCCCGCGGCATCTCTTCGTCTATGATGTCATAGATGGCGAGCGGTTAGGCAAACAAGAGGTGTTCTGTGATACATCGCCCGGTATTGCTGACGGTATTCGGTGTGATGTCGATGGAAACCTGTGGGCGAGTGCGGGATGGGTTGGTGATGGATACGATGGCGTGCATGTCTTCGCACCAGACGGAACACGTATCGGGCAAATTCATCTCCCAGAAATTTGTGCAAACCTCTGCTTCGGTGGGGTCAAGAGAAACAGATTGTTTATGATGGGGAGCCAGTCTCTCTACGCAGTTTATGTGGAGGCTCAGGGAGTTCCGTATTTTTAATCGGGATTACAAATCCCTCCTACAGGATGATGGAAGTAGACAATCTCGAACATATCAACTGTCCAATTTGTGAAGGGGATGAAACGGAAGAACTGTTTAGTAAGGACACCTTATCGGTGGTCGTCTGCAAGCGGTGTTTCTTGCGTTATGTCAACCCCAGAATCAATTGTGAGACGCTTGAAGACGGGTATATTGAGACCTACTATCCGCCGGATAAAGTAGCACGCATCCATACGGATAGCATGGAATGGTTACAGATGACGGAGCGTTTATCTGAGTTAGAGAAACACCGTCAGGATAAGGGGAGACTTTTGGATGTAGGATGCGGTATTGGGACGTTTCTGCATCTTGCACGCGAAGGAGGTTGGGAACCGCACGGTGTTGATCCCTCCAAGAGCGGTATTACTTTCGCGCAAGAGATACATCAATTAGATGTGCAGTGTGGGGAGGTCTTTGATGCGAACTTTCCAACTGCCTATTTCGACGCAATTACACTCTACCATGTATTGGAGCATATCCCGGCGTTAAATCCACTCCTCAGCGAGTTACGTCGGATTCTGAAGCCTCAGACAGGGACCCTTGTCATTGAAGTCCCGAACGGTGAAGGTTTGCAGAGTCGCCTTCAGAAAGCGGAGTGGCCCTATGTCCACCCGCGCGATCATCTCTACTATTTTTCCGCGCGTTCCTTACCGAAATTACTTCGGAAGCACGGCTTTCAGGACGTTACATTGGGGAAACCGAGACGCGTTAGCCCAACAGCAGGAATCGGTTTCGCACTTCGTCAAGCCGCGACTGCTGCCTTGGTTCGATTCCATTTAGGCACGGTGATCCGAGTGTATGCGAGTTAGGACGTGCGTTTCACAATTTGGGTGCTTGGTAAGAGAATGTTTGGATAACCTCGTTCATGAGCAGCCGTTGTGCGATCGTCTCAAGCACTTCCGCATTTAGCGTCCCAGTGAACCAATATTTGTTTCCCGTGCGAACGGCGGTAATGCCCGCAATCCCTAAGTCTGTGATGCCTTTGACGGTGCTATCACCGACTGCGTCCGTAACACCGGGCTTGAATTGGACTTCAAGGGTCCAGTCTGTGTCGGTATCATTTTCAGCGCCAAAGGCGTGAGCTTGTGTAATGGGATCAGCGAGGAGTTCAGTGCCGATTCGGTCAATCGTTTCTGCCTCGAGGGATCCTTCGAGCCAGTAGACTGTAGCTGTACGCACAGCATCGATGCCATTGATACCAAGATCGGTTATATCCTCAAGAATACCTTGTCCAACGGTATCGGGGACTTCAGGTTTATAGTAAACTTCAACTTTCCAGTTTTTCATGATTTTATCGTCGCTATTTCTGTGTAATGCTAAAGTAAAAATGAAGGTTTCGATGCCCGGTTTCGATTTTTCAAAGGACACCTAAAAATGCCAACTGAACAGATTTCTGATATAAATTCGCAAACAACGCCACTCAATATTCTGGTTTTCGGTGCACATCCCGATGATTGTGATATTAAAGCGGGAGGTATCGCTGCCTTATATGTCCAACGGGGGCATCGCGTTCAATTTGTCTCTGTTACGAACGGCGATGCGGGGCATCACGAAATGGGTGGCGGTCCTTTGGCGCAGCGGCGATATAGAGAAGCACAAGCCGCCGCTGAAGTCGTCGGTATTGAATATGCGTTATTGGACAATCACGATGGCGAACTCATGCCGACGTTAGAAAACCGATATAAGCTTATTCGCACGATTCGTGAATTCCAGCCAGATTTAATTATAACCCACCGACCCAACGATTATCACCCTGACCATCGGTATACGTCAACCTTGGTTCAAGACGCGGCATACATGGTGACTGTGCCGAACATCTGTGCCCTCACACCGCATTTGGAGAAAAACCCTGTTATCGCTTATTTGAGCGATGGTTTCATGAAACCCTATCCGTTCGCACCCGATGTCGTTGTTGGTATTGATGCTGTCGTTGAACAGAAGATTGATATGCTCCACTGTCACGTATCGCAGTTTTACGAGTGGCTGCCTTACAACAGTGGATCGTTAGATACCGTCCCTACGGGTGCCTCGGAACGGCGTGCTTGGCTCGCTGAACGCTTGCTAAATCGTTTTCGAGATGTTGCTGAAAAGCATCGAGATTTGCTAATAGCACTCTATGGTGAAGAAGTGGGAGCGCAAATCAAGTATGCTGAGGCATTTGAGGGATGCGAATACGGTTCCGCACTCACCCCAGAAAATATCCCCACCCTCTTTCCGTTTTTCAAGTAAGGAGTTTCATTTTAACGCTATGCCAACGGAACAAGCCAGTCCCAGAACGCTTTTTGTTATTGTCAGCGTTATTGGTCTTATCTTTGCGATTGTGATGGTTATTCTTTTTTTTAATGCTGCACCCGCCCGTTCTAATATCGAGGTGCATCGCGGTTCAGAGGAAGCGGTTGAGTGTCTGAAGTGTCACTTAAGAGGCGATGAAAAATCACCAACGATGCCGCATCTCAATCTCGGTCGGTGCAACCTCTGCCACGGGTTGTCTAACGAGGACCCGCAAGCACAAGATAGTAAGTGAAACAGGGCTACGACCTATCGGCGGGACTCAGGATGGCTTTGATTCCTATCCACGTAACTTTATCTTCTGCTTCACTGATGATGTCAAGACATTGAAACTGATGTGCTTCTAAAACCGACTTAACGTGCGCGAGTTCAGTCTCTAAAATCCCAGAAAAAATGACGATTCCATCGGGATAGAGCCGTTGTGCGCAGAACGGAATCATTGGGAGAATTGCCTTCGTTAAGATGTTACCAACGATGAGATGGTATCTGTTTGCGCTTCCTTTGAGTCCATCGCCTTGAGATAAACACACCTGCGATGCCACACGATTTGACTGAAAATTGGCTGCTGCAACGGGGAGAGCTGTCGAATCAATTTCAATCGCGTCAACGTGTGCCGCCCCTAACTTGATAGCAGCAATTGTTAAGATACCCGAACCCGTCCCGATGTCAGCAACGTGATGATGTGGATCGACGGTGCGTTCCAATAATTCGAGGGAAAGTCGTGTGGTGGGATGGTAACCTGTCCCGAATGCCATGCCCGGATCGAGTTGAATCAAGATTTCCGTTTTGTTGTCGGAGATCTCACTCCATGTCGGGGCAATGACGATCCTGTTGCCAACACGTTGTGGTGGGAAGGCGGCTTTCCATGCCTCTTCCCATTTCTCGGATTTGACATGTTTTAGATCAATCGTCGCTGGGTGTGGTTGGATACCCCATGTTGGCAGCTCCGTAAGGAAGTCGCGCAATTTCTGCGTCCGGGCATCAACTCGGTCATCTAAAGGGTAATGGGCAATGAGGTCTACCGTGGATGCCTTCTTCTCTTTGAACTCAACGCCGATTGCCTTTAATTCAAAGAGAAGGTTCGCAACGGCTTCTGATGCCTCTTGAGAGGTCGTTACCGTGATTCTTACCCAGTCCATATTTACCACGTTTCTACCTTATCCCCCAGCCCCTACGGACCGGTAGATTCTATTCGGGGTCTTCGTCATCATGTCTACCGAGCAGTTTATCCCAGAATCCGCCGTGTTCGCTCTGGTGGTCTTCTCCACGCAGTGTCGCAAATTCTTCTAACTTTCTTCGCTGTTCCGTGCTGAGATGCTTTGGTGTTTCGATCTCTACTCTCACGACCAGATCCCCTGAATAGGAGCGTCTGTAATGTGGCACCCCCTTGTTAGGAATACGGAGGTGTGAACCCCACTGTGTACCCGGCGGGATGTGCAATTCCTCTTTTCCATCGATACTATCAACTTCAATGTTCCCACCGAGGGTGGCTTGGACAAACGAGATTTTGGCGGATGTAATCAGGTCATTGCGATCCCGTTGAAAACGTTCGTGGGGTTCGACATTAATGACAACAAACAAATCACCCGGGGGTGCCCCGTTTATACCGATTTCGCCTTCACCGCGGAGTTGGTACTTGAAGCCTGTATCAACGCCTTTTTCAATATTTACCTTAAGCTCACGCGTGTTCCGGACAACGCCTCTTCCGTTGCAGGACTGACAAGGCTCTGTAATAATGGTGCCTTCTCCCCGGCATCTCGGACACGTTCGGGACATTGTGAAAAAACCTTGTGATTGACTGATTTGACCCCTGCCGTGACATTGCGGACACCGTGTAGGCCGTGTGCCTTTTTTCGCACCACTGCCTTCACAGGTAGGGCACGATTCAATTCGTGGCACTTGGATTGTGACTTCCTTGCCATGGATAACGTCTTCCAGTGTTACCTCAAGGTTGTATTGTAAACTGCGTCCGTGTTTGGGGGAACGCCGCGGATTACCGAATCCACTAAAGAGGTCGCCAAAAACATCACCGAAAACGTCGTCAAGGTTTATCCCAAGGTCTCCGAAGTCAGTTCCCATGCCCTCCAGTCCTGCGTGCCCGAACCTATCATAACGGGCCCGTTTCTCAGCGTCTTGCAGGACTTCATACGCCTCTGTGGCTTCCTTAAATTTATCTTCGGCGACTTTATCGCCCGGATTTTTGTCCGGATGGAATTGTATGGCGAGTTTGCGATACGCCTTTTTTATTCCGTCTGCATCGGCATCACGATTGACGTTCAGAATCTCATAATAGTCGCGTTTTTGCGTCATATATTGTCCTTCCTGTCGCTATTCGGTAGTATCAGTAGCATCTGTATCATCCGACACGTCGTCTGATGCGTCTTCTTCGGCGGGTCCCTGGGAGACGACAACTTGAGAGGCGCGTAGAACACGGGTATGCAACATGTAGCCACGCCGAAATTCTTCAATAATTTTTCCCTCTGGGACATCGTCCGATGCTGTGACCAAGAGTGCCTCGTGCTGATTTGGATCGAACATTTCACCAACTGCTTCAATGGAGGTTAGTCCGTGGATTCTGAGGGCATCTAAGAATTGTTTATGAACGAGTTGCACGCCTTCGTTGAAGGTCGTGAAGGCGTGCGACGCATCGCTCGTTTCGCCTTGTTCTGCTGTACTTTTGATCGCGGCTTCCAGACTGTCCAGGACCGGGATCATTCCTTCTAAAATTCCCTCATTGGCGAATTTGAGTTGCCGTTGATAATCCACTTGCAGGCGTTTTTTGGTATTCTCAGCTTCTGCTGCTGTGCGTAGAAGACGATCGCGTTCCGCTTTATATTCCTCATGGACCTGTTGGACAGCGGTTTCTACCTCTTTTTCGATTTCTGTGTGCAATAAGTCTTCGCGTTCTGCTTCGTATTGCTCGCGCACCCTTTGCACGATCGCTTCAACTTCTTCTTTGACTTCGGAGGTGAGGTTGGCAGCTGTTTTTTCTACAGGCGCGATGCGTTCTTCTATCTCCTTTTTTACTTCCGATTTGACTGTATCAAGTGCCGTCTCCGCGATTTCTCGCATTCGTTCGGCAATTGTTTTTTCTTTACCAGTGCTGGAAGTGCTATCAGTAGATGCTTCCGTTTCTGTCTCTTTTTCTGTTTCTATGTGTATTTCTTTCACTTCAGCCATAATGAAGTCCTTCTGTCCTTCTTGAGGTGTGCTTGGAAAGCACATTTGTTTGAGTCGTCCATTTTAGTCATGAACGGCGTTAGCAAATTCCCGCATCAGTTCGAGGGATCCGTTTTCTTCGAGAATGTTCCCTGTAACGATGAAATCCGCCCCTGCTTCTACCTTCTGTGCAGCAATTTCTGGTGTGCGGATGCCTCCACCGACGATGAGTGGGATGCTAATTTGATTTTTCACTGTTGTGATCATCGCTTCTGGAACGGAGTGTTCAGCACCACTCCCCGCCTCCAGATATACCATTTGCATACCGAGATACTGGGCAGCCAATGCGTGCGGTCCCGCAATATCGGGTTTATCGCGTGGGATGGGCATTGTGCCACTCATAAATTCAACTGCGGTTTTGTTGCCGCCTTCAATCAGCATATAGCCCGTTGGAATGGGGGTAAGCGCGTAACGTTGTATCCGCGGTGCCGCTTTGACCTGTTCGCCAATGAGATAGTTCGGATTGCGTCCACTTATGAGACTGATATACAGAATCGCATCGGCATGCGGAGTGAGGTGCATCGAATCGCCCGGAAATAACACCAGTGGGAGTTCTGTTTCCTGCTTAAGGGCTTTCGCGACGTGGTGCAAATCGCTCGTTAAAAAACTGCCACCGAGCAAAATCGCGTCTGCCCCCGCCGCCTCTATTTCGCTTGCAAGTTTAACGCATCTTCCAATTTCACACTGCTCCGGATCAATTAGAACGAAATAACCAGCATGGTGCTTTTTCAATACCTCGTGAAAGTAGTTAAGAACCCAATTCGATCTCAAATGCGATTTTCCTTCTTTGACTATGCTAAATATCGGTTTAAATGCTATGCCCTTTCTGATAGTGGGGACTTATAGCGCATCAGTTACCTTAAAAATTCTATCATATTTATGTCGATTTGTCAAATTCTGTGGTGTCGCGTGAGTTCATAGAGCAGAATACCTGCCGCGACACCTACATTCAGTGATGATTGCCCTGATGCCATGGGAATGCGAACTAATTGGGGGCAGCAGTCCCGGGCATCAGCAGAGAGCCCTGTATTCTCGTTACCTACGACGATAGCCGTGGGGCGTATAAATTCCATTTCATGCAGTTGGTTTGTGGCACTCGCTGTGGCTCCCAACACTTGCCAACCTGAGACACGGAGTGCATCAATCGCATCGCAGATGTCTCGTGTAAAAAATAAAGGCAAGCGACCGACTGCCCCTCGGGAAGCACGGATGCAGTTTTTATGAAAAGGACTCGCGCCGCTATCACTCAAGAGGACTCCGGATACGCCCGCTGCGTCGGCTGTCCGTAACGTCATTCCAAGATTGTCAGGATTTCCAATATTCTCTGCGATGAGCAATACACATCTTGGACTACAGTGAAAATTGAGACTTCCGGATGCCGAAAGGAAGTTCGGATAGCTGAGATGAACCGAAGCGATTATGGATGGCACGGGCCGTGTTGTCGTAATTGAACCCATCATGCCATCATTGACCTGATAAACAGATAGGTTTTCTGATGCTGCCCGCGTGAGCAAAACTTTCCCTTCGGGGGTTGCCACAAATCCGGTCGTATAGAGAATCGTTTTAATTGGGAGTCCATCTGTGACGGCTCTTTCTACTATCAGAGGACCTTCGACAATAAATTCGGAGTGTTCAAGTTTCCCCCGCAAAGAGGCCAATTTGTGAATGTGCGATACGACTGTATCCTTCCGTTTTGTGACGGTTCGTTGTTCCGCACTGGTGCTGCTGCCGCGTTTGATACCCCGATAATAGGAACCTGTATCAGTCTGAATTACGTCGCCTTCTACAACATCGTGGATTCTGTTTTCTATCCATTTTTCGTTGATATGAAACAGCCCTGTATAGCGTCTCGGAAAGGCGAGGAGGAGTTCTCTCAAACTTCGTTCCGTTGTCGTTGTGAGATGAACTCGGTAGCCATTGTCAAACGTGTCCTCCGGTTCTAACAACATAACCCCGTCAAGCCGCTGCCAACCTGTGACAAATACCTGATATGCGGGGGACCATGTATCCGTTTTACAGAAGGTATGATACGCTTGCTTAAAACGGGAAACGGCATCTGCCGCTGAGCTCTCCTTCTCTAAGAAAACGATGACCTTGTCGTAGTTTATCATAAAAACGTTCCGAGATAGATCGCGCCGAGTCCGACGAATATATCCCATTTCATCCAACGTTGAATGGATGCACAACTCTCTTTGGAAGCATCTTGACACAGACGAATTGCCAAACCGATGAGTACCACATCAACACCGATGAAAACGACAATCAAGTAGTGCCATGAATACCAACCGAATACATAAGGGAGGGGGCTAAACAAAATAACAGATGCCATGAAACCGATGGCTGCCCAGACTGCGATCCGTGGGTTAAGGGTCGCAAGCGTTTTCGCGTTATTTTTCTCGTCCCCTTCCGTATCCTCAAGGTCTTTGACGATTTCCCGCGCCGTTGTGAACAAAAAGGCAAAGATTGCTGGAATGAGTGTGCCTTGCACCGAATCTATCGCTACACCGCCAGCAATGAAGGTTAAACCCGTTAATCCACTGACGACTAAATTGCCGACAAAAGGGGTGCGTTTCAACCAAAAAGCATAACTTGCAAGGGCGACCGACACGAGGATAGCAATGGCTGTCGAATTTCTGTTGATACGGGTTCCCAGATAGATGCCGATTGCCGTAAGGATGATTGCAAAAATTAGGGCATTGGAACGCCGAATGCGTCCAGAAGGGAGCGGTCGCCGTGGGCGATTGATTCGGTCGATGTCGTAATCACAGTAATCGTTAATGGCGTTTCCGGCAGAGATCACAACAAGCGCAGCAACGGAAACCAACAGCAGTCGGATATCGACGAGGTGTTCCACGTTACCTTGGCTGGCAAACATTCCACCGAGCCATGCAGAGATGAAGGCGATGATTCCGTTAAGTGGACGCGCCAACTCAACATACGCGATCAATGTCTTCATTTTTTCTGATCGTGAGCATTGAAGGATAATCTGTTAGGGATAACGGATACCGAGATGCGTTCCATACTGCCAGCACACCGACTATAGTGTTGCTTGAAAGAGAGGAGATACAGTGGAAAAAGAAGGTTCGCATAGAAACCGAAAAAAATTGAAGTCTCTGTTTTCGGTGATCTGCCTACGATTTATCCTCCAGTTCTTGAAGCTTCGCTTCCAGTTCCGCAACCCGTTTTTGGAGTTTCGTGAATTCGGGGAGCAGTTCTGGCAATTTCCGAGTCGCCGCGTGAATCCGGAGTTCCTGTTTGTGAGGACGTGCGGGGAATCCAGACAGATGACTGCCAGCGGGCATGTCCTTTGTAACTGCGGATTTGGCATAAACGACACTGTCTGCGCCGAGTGTCAGATGTCCTGCTGCGCCGCCATGCCCAGCGATATTTACGCGGTCCCCGATCGTCGTGCTGCCAGCGATACCCACTTGCGCGGCGAGACAACAATCTTCTCCGATAACAACATTGTGTGCGATTTGGACGAGATTATCCAATTTGGTGCCGCGTTTGATAAGTGTTTCGGAGAGGGTTGCTCTATCAATGGTAGTATTCGCTCCAATTTCAACATCGTCTTCAATGACTACAGTTCCGATTTGAGGGATTTTGTGGTGTCGGTTGCTAACGGGCGCGAATCCGAAACCGTCGCTGCCAATCACCGCGCCGCAGTGGATGATCACTCGGTCGCCGATAATTATTTCTTCTCGAATACTGACATGTGGATAAATTAGACCATCGGAGCCGATTTTGGTGCCTTCACCAATGTGAACAAACGGCTGAATAACGGTATCATCTCCAATTTCAACGTTGTCTGCGATATAGGCAAACGCTTGGATAGAAACGCGCTCACCGAGTTTAACGTTTTTTCCTAAAATTGCGGTTTCATGGACCCCGGGAAGTGCGCGTTCGTTTTTGTCCCACGCGAACATTTCTATAACTTTGACGAAAGCCCAGTAGGGATTCTCAACACAGATGGTAGGCTTACCGTTACCGTTGACACCGCGACCAATAATAATGGCGCCTGCTTGTGTTGTCGCTATGGCAGCGAGGTATTTCGGGTTAGCAACGAAGGTAATCTGACTTGGGAGTGCCTCTTTGATTCCAGAAACGCCTGTAATTTCAATATCACCGTCCCCAGAAAGATCGCCATCCAAGCGTTCACAAATTTCCTTGAGTTTCATACACATTTAACCGTGTTCCTTTCCCCATTGATGTGAATGGTTATTCAGGGGTACACCCCCCTCCCACAACTGGAGTTTAGGCAGTGTCGCGTTATTCGGAGCCTTCGTTCATCAAGCCGATTAACTGTTGTGTCAAATCGTAATCCTTTTTCACATAAAGGGTGATGAGTCGTTTTTCGAGGATGATGTCGAAATCTTCGGACTCACCGACTTTGATAATCAGTTCTTGAAGGCTGTTGTAAATCGGCTCCATCAACTCTTGCTCTTTTTCAAGCAATGCCTGCTGACCGATTTGGACCTCACGTTGGTATTCCTGCTGTTTGAGGCGAATTTCGTTATCCAAATCCGCGGTCTGTGCTCTTTCGACGAAGAGTTCAGTTTTCGCCTTCTTTTCTTGTAGCGTTCTGATCTCGTCTTCTAACTGCTGCAATTTCGTTTTCAGGCGTTCGCTTGCCGCTTGGAGCAGTTCGGTGGCATCCGTCGCTTTTTGGGATCCTTCTAAAACTTCTTGTGTGTTTACGACACCGATTTTGAAAGATTCCTGTCCAATGCTGCCCGAACTGAGGCAGAAAACTGTAAGACCGATAATTAAGAGTGTTAAGTGTGCTGGGTAAGCACCCAACCGAAATGGTTTCATAAAATTATTCCTTCCAATGTTTAAATCAAAGACGTAGCCTGCAACAACGGTGCAGGGTTTTTGCTTGGGCGTTTCTTCAGGTTTGAGAAAAGCACGTGATAGATAGGACGCACGGTGTTCCGCCGCAAGGTAAAATTAAAATCCCGGACCAACCGTGAAGTGGAATTTGCCAGCAGGTTCGCCGCTAATGCGATCCAAGCCATACCCCCAACCTAACCGAACTAACATGCCAAGCATGGTGAACCGCGCCTCAAGACCGAGACCTCGTTTCATATTGATTTCGCTGAAGACGTTTGTAGTGCTTTCATCCCACACCTGTCCTATATCAAGAAACAGTGCTGCCGTGAGCTGCTGAGAAATTGGAACACGATACTCAAAGTTTGCGAAGAATACCTTATCACCCCCGTAAGGATTGATAAAGCCCGTTTCATCTGGATCAGGATAGATTTCCCAATCATCGTAGCCACGGATACTATCTACACCCCCGAGGAAGAACCTTTCGTAGAATAGGAAATAAGCATCGGTGCTTTCACTTCGCATGAGACCTGCGCGAGCATGCACGGCGATAACGTGGTTCCACCATCCACTGTAGAACAAGCTCGAGTCCGCATAATATTTCTGGAATTTGTTGTCCGCTCCAAGAATACCGCCTGAGTATTCATAGGAGAGTGTATTAAATGAACCGGCTGTTGGGTCAAACAGAGAAGTTCGATAATCGCGGGTATCTCGTCCAACGGAAAACAGGATACTCCGTGTGGAGCGATTGTATAACTCTCGATCGGGGTTATGTGATTCTACGTGTTCATTCCGAAAACGGACGGACAAATCAATGTCGTGGGCAATGGGTCTGCCGAGGGTGAGTGAGGCCCCGCGTCTCGCCCAAATGTACCGGTCGTATAGACCGTATGGGGAGTTACTTCCCAGACTACGACGGTTGTAGAGAGCGCCGATCGTTCCATAGTAACGACGAAAGCGTCGATTGTCGTAAAGTCTGGCGTTAAGCCGAGTGGGGGTACCCAAAATCCACGGGGTTCCAAAACTGAGTTCAGCGGTATGGTGATCTCTTGTGCCTAACTCGCCTTTTAGATGCACCCGATACGCGCGTCCGCGAAAGTTGTTCTGTCCAACCTCCGCAACACCGAAGATACCGCCTTCGCTGCCGTATCCACCGCCGAGACTTAACATCCCTGTTCGTGGCGTTTCCGCGATATTGACTCTTAACTCCTTTCGTTTCTCTTCAGAGGTATCACTTGGGACAAAGTCAACGGCACGAATGAAGGAACCCATCTGGAATAGACGTTGCCGTGCTTTGCGCAGGGCTTTGACATCTAATAACTCATCAGCCTTGATGTCCAAGAAATCCAACTCACGTTTAACGACGTGTTCCTGTGTTTTTTCTAATCCAGTAATGATGACCTTGTCAATAACGATGACATCTCCTTCGTTGATCTTCAAGGTAATGTCAACCACGCCTTCCGTTTCATTGAACGTAGGCGTCGGCATCACTTCTGAAAGGAGGTAGCCTTTGTCGAGATAAGCCTGCTGTAAATTTGCGATGGATTCGTCAAAAGCCGCGCGGTTAAAAACCTCGCCTTCCGCAGGGTCGAGCATCCCACGTATCTTCTTTTCAGAAAAGAGTTCCTTAGCACCGGCTTCCACCTCAAGGGTATATGTTCCAATAATGAATTCGGGACCTTCATCAACAGTAATGTCAAGCATTAAGCCGGTTTTGTCTTCTGTGAACCGTTTTTCGTAGCCGATGATCTTCACTTGTGCGAAGCCGCGGTCCTGATAGTAATTTCGGAGGTTCAGGGATAAGTCTTCTTCCTCAAACAGCATCTGATCGAAGTGTTTACCGGTGCGGGTTTTGAGTTTTTTCCGGAGTGTATTCTCCGAGACTTGTGTGCTTCCAATGAAGTTGATTTCCTCAATTCGCACTCTCGGTCCTTCGTTTATCTCAAACGTGACTTGGACAGTATTCGCCTCTTCATCCCGATCGCCAAGGTGGGTTTGAACGCCGACAAGATAGTATCCTTTTTCGTGGTAAAGTTTCTGTAAAGCGCGTTCGCTTTCCCACCGGCGCCGATCACTATAAATTTCTGAGGGGCGGAGTGTAATTTCATCCTTAAGTTTGCCGGTACTCAAATTTTCGTTTCCAATAATGTTAATTCCAGAAATTTTAGGACTTTCGACGACCTTGTAAGTGACTTCCAATCCACCCTCTTCAACGGGTGTTACATCTACTGTGAGTTCAGAGAAGAAGCCTGTGTCTTTAAAGAGGCTTTTCAGGTCCTGTGTGAGGAGTTCTTCAGAGATTTCCTGCCCAATCTGTGTCTGAATAAGGGTGCGCAGCATATCTTCGGAAGTGGTTTTCACGCCTGAAAAAGAGACTTTCTTGACGAGAAGCATCGAATCACCAGTTACTTCGGTCGTAGTGGTTGTATCTGTTGTTTCTGTATCAGATTCAGTTTCCACCTGCTGTTCGGTGGTAGTGGCTGCTTGGGGACCAAATACGGGTTTTTCCGTTTCTTCTGCAAACGCTGTGATTGCTGCGAGTCCGATGAATAGACTTATGAGAATAAGAACGTTTTTGGGTGCATTCATGATCAATCTCCTCCTATGTGCTGTAGGCGTTTCCATGCGCGTGTCGGCACGATTTATGCGACTGTCATACGTCAGTGGTATAGATTGGGGTGCCGCAGCTATGCGCAAACTGCCGAAATGCTGCAATGAGCTTTTCTGTCACTTTTCCGGGTTGCCCGTTCCCGATGACGCGTCGATCTATTTTCACAACAGGTATGACCTCGGCGGCTGTGCCGGTGAGAAAACATTCATCTGCAATGTAAAGATCATGTCGTGTAAAAACCCGCTCTTCGACACGCATGCCAGCGTCGCGTGCCAGATCGATAACGCTATTCCGGGTTACACCTTCCAAAATTCCCATGTGAACAGGCGGCGTGACAAGTACCTCATTCTTTAGCCAGAAAATATTGTCGCCACTACATTCAGCAACGTAACCGTCTGCGTTAAGCATCAGGACCTCTACTGCTCCGGACTGTTTGCCCTCGATTTTGGCTAAGATATTGTTTAGATAGTTCAACGACTTAATGCGCGGGTTGATGGCTTCTGGATAATTCTTTCGGACAGAGGCGGTTACAATTTCTAACCCCTCTTCATAGAATTTTTGTGGGTAGAGGGCGATTTTATCTGCAATAATAATGATGCTCGGCTGTGGACATTTATCCGGGTCGAGTCCGAGATCTCCTACGCCGCGAGTTATAACCAATCGAATATAGGCTTCACTGAGGTGGTTTCGACGGAGTGTTTCCAGAACCGTTTCCTTCATCGTTTCAATGGGCATGGGGATCTGTAACATGATTGATTTGGCAGAATCGTAAAGCCGCTCAAGGTGTTCATCGAGTTTAAAGACTCTGCCGTTATAGGAACGGATACCTTCAAAAACACCGTCACCATAGAGCAAACCGTGATCGAACACCGAAACCTTGGCTTCTGCTTTTGGTAAAAATTCTCCGTCGATATAAATCAACATTTTCTAAAAAACCTTTCCGTCAACGAGTTGGATAACTCGATCTACTTTTTGAGCGAGTTCTTGATTGTGTGTTACGATAACAAAGGTCTGTCCAGACTTAGCGTTCAAATCCCAGAGCAGTTCTAAGACCGCTTCGCTACTCCGCCGATCAAGGTTGCCAGTGGGTTCATCAGCGAATACAATCTTCGGTTGATTGATCAATGCGCGTGCGATTGCGACGCGTTGCCTTTCACCACCAGACAATTGGCTCGGATAGTGTGAAAGTCTTTCGGAGAGTCCAACATAATCGAGTAATGCTTCAGCCTCTTTATATACGCTTTTATTGTGTGATGATGTAATTAATGCCGCCAACGCGACATTTTCAAGTGCCGTAAATTCCGGTAATAAGTGATGAAATTGAAATACAAACCCAATTTCTTTGTTCCGAAACCGAGCAAGTTCTGTATCGGAGCGTGTGAATACGTCTTGTTCGTCGTATAGAACGTTTCCTGTAGTGGGTCTGTCAAGTGTTCCAAGGATGTGAAGCAGCGTGCTTTTCCCAACACCTGATGCTCCGACGATCCCGAGTAATTCTGACATATATATTTCAAGGTTGATGCCTTGAAGAACCGGAAGTTCTGATTCTCCATCATAGTAGGACTTGTGTAAATCTACGATGCGGATAAGGGGTTCTACATTGCTATTCATGTTGTAAGGCTTCAACCGGTTTTAAGTTTGCCGCTTGCCATGCCGGATAGAGTGTTGCAAGCCAACAGATTAAAAATGAAAGTATATTGATGAAAACAACGAAAAACCAATTCACCTGTATCGGTAGTTGATTCATCTGATAGACTTGACTCAGTCCGAGATCCGCCAGCGAAATGGGTGTGACAGCACAGTAGAGCGCGAACCCGATCGCCGCAAGCCATAAAAAACTAATTGCGAACATCCATCCCTTACGGCGTGGTATTAGGTGCCTCAGCGCAATTAGTACTTGTAGGAAAATTGGGACAACGAGTACAACGGCATACCAGTAAGAGGGACGGTCTGCGTTATAACTCAAAAGCCAGCAAAGAACAAGTCCCAAAACCGTGCCGAATAACGTTCCAAGCATCCCAATGACACTCCCTTGTATCATAAAAAGTCTCATAACGTTTCCGCGTGACGCACCGAGTGTTCGCAGGGTCCCAACATCTTTCGTCTTTTCCATGACGGTCATGATGAGTGTGCTTGCGATATTGAAGGATGCGACCAAGATGATAAGTGCTTCAATAATGACAGTTGCTATTTTCTCCAACCGAAGTGCTGAGAAAAGGGGTGCCTGCATCTCCATCCACGTTCTGGCGTCCGGCATTCCTTCTAAGACCGAGAACTGAACCTTATCCTCAATCTGTCTGGCGATCCGAGGTGCTAATTCCGCATCGGTTAACCGAACGAAGATCGTGTTTACTCTATTCTTTTTGTTATACATCTTTTGAGCGGCTGCCAGATCAATAAACCCGAAGTTGTTGTCATAAACCGCCAATTCAGACTCATAGAATCCAACCACAACGAAGTTCGCCAAGTCCGGTATGAGCATCGACTCGTTTACAGGATGTTTTGCCAGGTTCACGATAAGGCGTAGCACGTCACCTTTAATGACCCCGAGACGAGCGGCTAAACGTCCTCCGAGCACAATCCCACCTGTGATGGTTTCATCTCTAATAAGTCGGGCACTCTCAATATACGGCGAGTTTTGTAACTCGGTGGAGCCGTCCACGAATTTTGAGAAGTCGGTGACTCGGTCTTCCTGAACAGGATCAATGCCTTTGATGTAAATTACGTCTTGAATGGCATTGCTGCGTTCCTGAAAAACAGCACTTTGTGACAAAACGACTGGTGATACCGCGACGACTTCATCGATTGTCTCAATTTGGGAAATGCGTTTTTGGTAATCCCCAAAGAAACTAGTATCGTGCAACCGCAAGACAACGTGCGCCTCATTTGCGAGGAATCTATCCTTGAGTCCCTGTTCAACCCCATCTAATATCGCACTTACGAGTATTACTGTTGCGACCCCGAGTGCCACCCCTCCAATGGAAATAATACTGATAATTGAAATAAAGGACTGTTTGCGCCGTGAGCGTAGATAGCGGGAGGCGATGAACCATTCAAATCTCATTTTTTAAGCTATTTCTCCTGAGCTGCTGCGTCCGTTGTCCTTGCAGTTTTCCGATGGGTAAGAAACTTTTGATAACCTCACAACGGTTCTTTAACAGCTTTAGCATCGAAGTCCGCCTTTAGCATCCCGTATCCCATTGAATCCTCAAAATTTCCCCATTTTTTTGTATGTTGTCGGCGATAGCCTTCGTAGCGCATTCCGACTTTTTCCAACACTCGCCCAGAGGCGGGATTTCGTGTGAAGTGGTAAGCATAAATTCGATTCAACTTCAACACTTTAAAACCATACGCCACAACAGCCTTTGCTGCTTCTGTGGCATACCCGCAGTTCCAGTACGATTTCCCAATCCAATAACCGAGTTCACCCCTCTCGTTTTCTTGATCGAGTCTCAGTGCTATCCCACCGATTAAGTTTTTGTCTGTTCTCAGCGTAATTGCGAAATTGAGTGCTTCGTCTTTTTGAAACTTTTCGTAACAGGAACGAATCCATTTCTCCGCCATACCATTTTCATAGGGATGCGGCAGGGTCGCTAACGTTGCGGCTATGTCACGATCACCAGCCAGGCGTTGCACATCGGTGGCATCTCCAAGGGTCAGTGAACGAAGTAGCAGCCTTTCCGTAAGAAGGGGTGGTGCGGTCCTCATTTCTCTACGAACTCACTTTTTAGTATACGGCATTGAAGTGTATCTTCAAAAAATATCTTTCTGGTTAGCGTTCCGGACGCATTTGCGGAAATAAGATTACGTCTCGGATGGAGTATTGGTTTGTTAGCAACATTGTCAATCGGTCGATACCGATGCCGAGTCCACCTGTCGGCGGCATCCCGTATTCCAAGGCCCGTAAATAATCTTCATCTACCATGAAGGCTTCGTCATCCCCAGCCTCCAAATTGTTCGCCTGCTCAAGAAAACGTTGGCGTTGGTCGATCGGATCGTTGAGTTCACTAAAGGCGTTTGCGAATTCCATGCCGCAGATAAAAACCTCAAAACGTTCGACGAACTCTGGAGTATCGGGCTTCTTTTTGGCAAACGGTGAGACCTCGATGGGATAATCTGTTATAAATGTCGGCTGGATCAGTTTCGATTCTGCGAATGCGTCAAAGAGTTCGGCTATAATTTTGCCTTTCGTCTCATCACCCGCTAAGTCAACCCCCGCGTCAACTGCTGCTTTGTAGAGTTCATCGGCTGAAAGTGGACCCGGATCTATACCGCTGTATTCGCGAACGGCATCGACCATGCGCAATCTACGCCAAGGGGGTATGAGGTCAAGTTCATGTTCCTGATACTGAATTTTCGTTGTTCCGTGAAGGGTTTTCGCTGTGTCAGCGATTAGGGTTTCAGTGAGTTCCATGATCTGGATGTAGTCTGCGTAGGCTTGATAGAGTTCCAGCATTGTGAATTCGGGGTTATGGTCCCTGTCCATTCCCTCGTTTCGAAAGTCGCGCGAGAACTCATAAACACGATCAAACCCTCCGACGATGAGACGCTTGAGGTAAAGTTCATTTGCGATCCGCAGATAGAGCGATTGTTCCAATGTATTGTGATACGTTGTGAAGGGGCGAGCGTTTGCCCCACCGTAAATAGGTTGAAGGACGGGCGTTTCGACTTCAACAAAGTTTTGCGCATTGAGCATGTCACGGATCGCTTGAACGATGCGGGTCCTTTTAAGGAAAACGTCCTTTACCTCTGGGTTCATGATGAGGTCTGCGTAGCGTTGTCTGTAGCGTGTCTGTTTATCTTGTAAACCGTGCCATTTTTCAGGGAGCGGTCGAACGGATTTGGAAAGGAGATGGACAGCATCAACAAGAACGGTGAGTTCACCGGTGCGTGTCCGGAAGACCGATCCTTCGGCACCAACAATATCACCGGTATCAAAGCGTCGATAGATTTTATACGGTTCTGCGCCTACACTGTCCCGTCGAACGTAGATTTGAATTCTGCCTTCACTGTCTTGCAGATGTGCGAAACTACTTTTTCCGTGGTCGCGCTTCGTCATGATCCGACCGGCGATTCGGATTTTCTGGGTTTCATCGGGTGTTTCTTGAATGTCAGCAAAGTCTCTATGAATGGCGGAAGTCGTGTGTGTAGGTTCGTATTTATGCGGGTATGGCTCTACACCAAAGTTGCGAATTTCGTCTAACTTCTCGCGACGTTGCTGAATGAGGTCCTTTGTTTCTTCCACTACTCTTCCCCTCTGTTATTTTATTTTCTGTGATAGACTGGTGCTATACTTCAGGAATATTTTAACAATTATACCTTAGTCTCGTCCATAAAGCAACCCAAAAAACAGTATTATTTCCGCTGCGCCTTCATTTTTAGGTAACTTTCGATGAAGGGGTCCAAAGCACCATCCAACACGGCGTTAACATTACCCGTTTCGATGTTTGTGCGCAAATCCTTGACGCGTTGGTATGGATGCAGGACGTAAGACCGGATTTGGCTTCCAAAGTCAATGTCTAAACGTTCGCTCCGCTGTTTTGAGAGTGCTGCTTCCCGTTCGGCGCGATATTTCTCATGAAGGCGGGAACGGAGTAATTTCATAGCGATTTCTCGGTTCTTATGCTGCGAACGTTCATTCTGGCACTGCACGATAATTCCAGTGGGTTTGTGGGTAATCCGAACTGCTGAATCCGTGACGTTGACGTGTTGACCACCTGCTCCGCTTGCGCGATAGAAATCTATCCGCAAGTCTTCGGATTGAATATCTACTTCTACGGTATCGTCAATTTCAGGGGTTACATCAATAGCAGCGAAGGAGGTGTGTCGCCGCTTGTTGAAATCGTAGGGAGACAAGCGAACGAGTCTATGCACGCCTGCCTCAGCTTGAAGATAGCCGTAAGCCGAAGCACCGGTAACAAGGATTGTCGCGCCTTTGATGCCGGCTTCATCTCCTGAAGTGAGGTCTACGATTTCGGTCTGATAGCCACGTTGGTCGCACCAACGCAGATACATCCGCATCAACATCCCCGCCCAATCCTGTGCGTCAATCCCACCGGCACCGGAGTGAATGCTGAGGATCGCATTGTTTGCATCGAACTCACCCGTTAGCATGAGGCGAAGTTCCATCTGTTCGAGATGTTGTGTGACGGTGTTCAATCCGTCAACAATCTCTTTTTGTAAACTCTCATCGTTCTCTTCGGTCGCGAGTTCGAGCAGGGTTTGGATATCTTCAATTTTGAGGGCGAGGTTTTCGTATGCCCCAACCTCATCTCGGAGGATGGCGATGCGTTGATTGACTTTTTGAACGCGTTGTGTATTACTCCAAAAATCAGGGGCAATTGTCGCCTCTTCAAGTTCTGCTAATTCTTTTCGTTTTTCAGCCAGGTCAAAGATAACCTCTGAGTTCTTCGAGACGGGTCTGCATCTCTTCAACCTGATTTTTTAAATCTACAAGCATATTGTTCCTCATCAATCACTAAGAATGTCTACGACGCACCCATATTAGGGCTCGACTGCCGAACCCCGCAACGCACATAAGCGCGCAAAGAATCGGAAACCAATCGCCGTAGCGGGTATAGAGTGTTTGTTTATGTTCCGTAGAAGACAGAAGTGGAACGGATGCGATGAGAATTTCCTGAGCGGTGTCCGGTGTAATCAAAGGTGTCGTTATCCTACCGAACTTGTCTACGACGCACGTAAATCCACCATTTGCGCAGCGGAACACGGCAATACGGTTCTCAATGGCGCGGAAAGGTGCCATTGAGAGATGCAGTTCGGGGAAAGCCGTCCCTTTGAACCAAGCATCGTTCGTGAAGATCCCCATCACGCTGGCACCCATTTTGACAGGTCTGCGAAATTCATCTGGGAACACCGATTCAAAGCAAATCGAAACTCCGATCTCTATCTTCCGGGTGTTTGTCTTATTTTTAACGTCAAACACGGTTAAAAGGTTTACTGTTTTTCCATGAGCGAAGGGTTCAAACTGGATAAAATTGGGGATAAAATCCGGCAGGAGGTGTGTCAGCGGCACGTATTCACCAAACGGAACAAGGTGCATCTTCGCATAATCCCCGTGTATCTTTCCATCTGGGGCTATCGACAGGACGCGGTTATATATTTGCGTATCTCTTTTTTCACGATTTTTGGAAAATTGACCTATTGTTTCGTCTGTTTCTCCTATGTTCGCTGTCCCGAGAAGCAGTGGAATCCCTGTATCCCGAAGCATCTGCGAGAATCTTCTGTAATAGGTGGGCCACTCACCTGTCAATGCCCTACTGCGTGTTGCAGTTTCGGGCCACACAATTAACTCAGGACCTTCTCTGCTGGCTTTATGCGTCAACTCGATATAACGTTGCAGAATCTTTGGGAACTGACGGAGATCCCATTTCTGAAGTTGTGAGATATTGCCAGGGATGAGCGCAACTTTTAAGGTCTCAACGTTTGTTCGAGGGGACGCGTTTGGACGCTGCGCTAAGGGGTCAGCCTTTTGGAGGTGGAGGATCCCGTAACCGAAACACAGGAGCGTCAGGATCAATGACAGGACGACAGCACGAAGTTCTTGTTGCCATTGATGACGGTTACAAAGCAAAGTAGCGAGACTCGCATTGAAGAGCACAATGACGAAACTGATACCGTGTACACCAACGAGCGAGGCTATTTGTATCCCCGGCAGATTGTTCCATTGTGAATACCCGATGCTTCCCCAGGGAAACCCTGTTATTACCCAACTCCGCACCCATTCTAATGCTGTCCAGATACATGCGGCGGACAGAGCAAATAGGATGCTGGAACGCCTCGGCACAAAACGCATCAACACTGCGAAAACAGCGAAATAGAGTGCCGTGTATCCCACTAATAGCAGGTACCCTACCAGCGTCGCAAAGATGTTTGCATACGGGTAGAGTAGAAGAATGGCAGGGAGCAGTCCTGCGAAAAACAGGAAACCGGTTAGGTAGCCGATCCAAAAAGCGGATTTCCAGCCTGTTGCGCGCGTCAGGGCAATGAAAAATGGCACCATCGCGACCCAAGCCAACGGAAAGAGATTTAAATTTGGGAAACTGAGGAACAACAACAGTGCTGAAAGCACCGCCAACAAAGGTACAGGCGGGTTTAAGAAAGACACGCGATAGATAGGACGCACGTTGTGCCTCCGCAAGATAAAATTGGTTTTCAGGTTTCAGTTATCGGTTAAGCGGTATTCTTTCGTCCTAACCCGTTAGCCCGTAAGCGTAGCGGAGGGCGGATATACGGGAAGGCACCCTAAAATTCAGATCTACCTGACCGAACCGCAAGGTAAATTAAAAAAGATCGGTTTTCAACAGGTGCGAGACTTTGATGAACACAATTCGCTCAGTGTCCCCTTCGACATTACGGTTGTCGTTGTAGACGATAAACAGATTACTTTCGGGACGATACTCATAGGCGAAGAGTGCGAAGACGCGGCGTTCTTTTTCTAAGGTGAATTCCGCACTGGTTCTGGCGTACATACGCTGCGCAAACTGATAGTTCACGACAAAGCGACGCGTCCATTCAGCAAGTTCCCACGCTGTTCCATCGGGATGTTTCTCATGGAGTCGCTGCAGAATGAACTCAAAACTGAGTTTGGCAGTCGGACGAATTGTGATTTCGGGGCGGATAAAGAAAATGTTTTTGTCATTACGTAGACCGAAGTTACCGGTGTTTCGGATTTGCACATATTTCGGTGGAAACCACCCGACGAAGAAACGGGCAGTCCTGTCCTCATATAATCGATTGTCGTCATCGTCAATGTGATTGTACCATTCAGGTCCAAGGAGGAAAAAAAAGTCTTTAACGCCGAGGAGTCCACTAAAACCCGCCCTGTGATTTGTCAGTTCGCCAGCGTGATTCGTGAGCCGTTCATATTCGATTTCACCGCGAAGCCTTTCAAGGGTCCCTTTGTACTGTTTATTATAGCGACTTCTGATAACCACGCCACGTCTATCCACGCGGGGGACGAACCCTGTTTCAGGGTTAAAGTATTCCCCAATATCTGCATAGATCGCATCGAGTGAAAATACATTCGTCCGTCGGGAGAGTTGAACGAAGACAAGGTCGTCCTCGGTCCTCTCTGCTCTGTCCAGTCCACCGGCTTTCCATTCTCTTGCGTATTCCAAGTTCAGACTTGTCGCGGCAGGCAGTTGAATGCGGGCATCAAGTCCTCCTGCTCGATCATAGGTGGCACCGCGTTGTTTGTTAACACCTAAAAACCCTATAGATGACGTTTTACCGACCTCGCGTTGCAACCGAAAAACAGAGTAATTGTAGTTCGCAAGCGGCAGTTCACCCGTTTCTATTTCTTGATCAGGGTTTTCCGGTCCCGCGACGGCTCCCACGAAGGCGAGGTTGTACTTACTAAATTTCCCGATGACTTTTCCGCCACCGAGCAGCGCTTCGACTTTTCGGCTGTAGAACAGGTCAAGGGGCATTTGAAAAAGTTCGTTTCCTTCGAGAAAAAACGGGCGTTTTTCAGGAAAACGGAGTGGGATGTCGGTGAGATTCACCAGGTCAGGATCCGCCTCGATTTGCGCAAAATCTGGATTGAGGGTCAGATCAAGCGTAAAATCCCCAATCGGATACCGGATATCTAAACCAGCGTCTGGTTTCAAAGCGGTTGATGTTTCACCATCTGCGGGTTGCAGGAGTTGTGGTCTGAGTGTGCCGTAGGGTTTGAACTTCGTAGGTCGTTTGGTAACCAATCCAGCAATGGGGAGGTCTGTCAGTTGTCCAAATTCCGAGACGGCGTATTGACGGTCCCCCAAATCTGCCCAAGTCTGTTCTTCAGCGGGGGATTCGTCGTTTCGCCAGAAGTTGATGCCCCACGTTGCTATTTCTGTCCCTTTTGAAAATCGGAGTTCAGCAAACGGAATAGCGAATTCTGCGGTCCATCTGTCCGTTCCTATTGCGGCTTGACCTTGCCAGTCACAATCCCATGAGATAGCAGTACCGATCCTGGACTGACCTGTGCGTCTGTTCGCGCCTTCGTTAATCAGACGTCTATCGGTTTGTGTGCCGAGTGGGTTTAAGGCGAACGCATAACAGTTTCTGCCATCAAGGAAGGTATCGATGAGAACTTCGACGTGGTCATCGGAGAAAAAGAAGGAATCGCGCCGCGTCAGATTCGCTGCGAGATTGCCCATGTCGGTTTTAAAGCATTCAAAGGCGACGTAGAGATTATTGGCATCGTAAGCGAGATAGATAGTCGTTGACTGGGTTGCGGGTTCACCGCGCTGCGGTTCAAATTGAAGCAATTCACCGGTTTTCGCGCTCTGTTGCCAGCAGGCATCGTCCAATTTTCCATCGATTTTTGGAGGAATTTTAATGCGGACTGCTTTAATCTCGCGGTTCGTAAGAATTTCGGGTGGTGCGTCATCTGTGTCTGCAGGCAATATTGTAGGGTTCCACAAACAGAGGATGAGAGAGATTGATAGTATCAGATATGGGCTAAGTTGCGCCCCAATTATTCGCATTGGTTTGTGTATTCAGACCTCCTTTTGGTGTCAATCTATTTTCCGATTTTAGCACGTATCTATTTTTTTGTCAATATCAAAAAGGAAGACAATATTTTTCACTGCAGTGAATGTAAACCAAATTAAAGCGATTTGCGTTATTGCTCGTGTTGTTATATAATATTAAGTAGCATTGTTATTGAATCAAAAAATGGAGGAACTTCGTGTACTTTTTTAGACGCAAAATCTTCATACCGCTTTTATGTCTTATCATCTTTTCCCCAATTGTGGTTCTCGCAGGACCCGGTCGGACAGGCGCGCAAATTTTAAACCTTGGCGGTGGCGCGCGGGCAAGGGCACTCGGCGACGCGTTTTCTGCGATGTCAGGTGATGTAACCACATCGCTTTGGAACCCAAGTGGATTGGCAGATATGCCTGAAAGTAAATTCCGTTCTGGCAGGAAAGCGGCGCAAGCCTCAATGTTTTATACGGATTACAGCGCACCTTTCGGAGAAGCCGGAGAAGGATTATACTATACCTTCATCTCAGGCGCGATGCCCCTCGGGGATGTCGGAACTATCGGCGCGACACTCCAGCTCCAGGGACAAGGCACAATCGCCGTGACAACGGATTCGCCTGATATTCTCCGTGAAGAAAGTCTCGGCACGAACTTCGCATTGACCTTCTCTTATGCCGACCGCATTACAGAGTCTTTATCGGCGGGTATCAACGGTAAGATGATTCGGATGGTCCTCGGACGCGAGAATGGAAGTTCTTATGCCGTTGATTTGGGAATGCAATATCTTTTGCCTTTTGAACCTATCCCTACGACACTCGGTGTCGCGATTCAGAATGTTGGACCGGGCATCTCTTTTATTGATGAAAACCAAGCAGATCCGTTACCTCGGTTTTTGAGGATCGGCACGTCTATGAGTCTTTATCGCGCGAAGTATCATCATATTCGATTCGTTAGTGGTGTCACAGCCTATATCGATAAATTGGCGGAAGATGCACACGAATTAACCGTTGATTTGGATCGACTTAACGCCGAAAGAGAGGAAAAACTCACACAAGAACAATTGCTTTCCGATCGAGGGGTCGGTATCCGAGCATTTGAATGGCGGCACCTTCAAAAGAATCTCGGCTTAGAGTATTGGCTCGGCAACTTGCTTGCTATTCGGGTCGGATATAAAATTGAACCCGGCATCAATCTACCGAATCTAACGGATTATTTTACCGGCGGTATCGGTGTGAAGGTATACTTATTCAACCTTGATTTGAGTTACGGTCCCAGTTTCGGTCCGAACAATCAACGACTGATTGAGGCAACGGGAATCATTGTGTTTTAAGTCAGCCCAAAGGGGTAGCCTGCAACAACTGCGCAGGGTTTCTGTGGATTTCTTCAGGTTTAAGAAAAGCACGTGATAAATAGGACGCACGTTGTGCTTCCGCAAGGTAAAATTAAAAAATGAAATTTAACCCCGAAATTATCATACTTATATTAATATTTTCTCTGTTGTCCAATATGGGTCTCGCCGCTGAGAGCCTACAGGCACAACCGTTTACGGCTTTCTATCTTGATTCCGCACTTGGAAACCGGACGCTTGAGGATCAATCCACTGTTGTTATGGAGGCGACCCAAGAGCTCCAGACTCGGAAGTCTCCAAACGAGGCGTTCCTTTATTCGCTTGTTATTCCCGGTATGGGACAACTCTACACAGGTGCTAAGCGTGGCTATTTCTATATGGCAGCAGAGGGGGTTTTGCTCGCTAGCTATTTTATTCTCTGGAACAATGCTGCAGACATTCGAGACGAATATCGCGATGTTGTCAGACAACACGTTACGTTTATTGGTCCAGGCTCCTTTGAAGATTGGGATCCTATAGAGGATTTTGAGCACGCTACGCAGTATGAAACATGGAACCACGACTATGATACAGAGGAAACCCAAAAGCGTACCGGCAAATGGTATTGGGCGGATCTTGATCCAGACCTAAAAAACGAGAGACATAGAGATCTTGAAAAGAGAGGTATTACTTCAGATTACCGATCGGATGCTTTTAATTTGAGAGAAAAGGCTAACAATACCTTTGAACGCGCGAAATTCTTTTTAGGCATGGCGATCTTAAACCACGTTGTCAGTGCAGTGGAGGCACGGATTTCGACGAAGCGTTTCAATAACCGCTTGCAAAGGACACTCACACAGACACGACGCAACGGCCTTGAAATAGATTTACAAACAGACATAGCGGCAGGGGCACCCATAGGTGTACTCGTCCTACGGAAAAGGTTTTAATTTTACCTTGCGGAGGCACAACGGACGTTTGAACTTTGACGAGCATCCCTCATATCCGCCTGCGTGTTTTTGATTGGGTATTTCTGCGTATTGTTGCAGGCTCAGGGTTTGCTGCTACTTTAAGAAGTAAGGCGTATTAGACGAAAACCTCTTAACTGAAAACTGAAAACTGAATAAAGGAGAACTCTATGCCGTTAGAACTATCGAATCTTTTAGACGCTCTGAATTCGGTTACTGCGATTCCTATCGTTCCTTTCGATGGGGACACAATCGATTACACCGGACACGCCAAAAATATTGACTATTTGATGCGCAACAACTATCTTGACGAAGGACGCAAGCGGGTCATTGCCATCGCTGGAACGAGTCTGATCCATCATATCAGCGAAACCGAGCAGCTCCGTCTCATCGACCAAACCGGACGACAAATAGGGGATAACGGTATTCTCATGTCCGGTATTGTCCCGAATCCCATCGGTCAAGCCGGTCAACTCATTGCAGCGCAATCTGAACTTCAGAGATCCCCGGATGTGTATCTGCTCATGCCGCTGACGGGAATCTCCAGTCCAGAGGGTATCTACCAACAGTACATGGAATTCGGTGAGAAGTATGGCACTGCTTATGGCGCACGCTTTCTCTACTATTTCCGTCAGAAACGCGACTTAGAAGCCGTCATTCGTCTCTTGAACGATTCACCCCATTTCGTGGGTGTGAAGATTGGAACAGGTGAAGAGGACGTTGTGCCGCTCGTTGAAGGGGTTGGGGACAGCGGAATTGTGATGTGGGGCATCGGGGATAGATGTACCCGTCCTGCAGAACTCGGGACGCAGGGACATACCTCTGGTATCGCGGTCGCCTTTGCGCGTGCCTCTGATGAGATTAACAATGCCCAACGTCGGGGGGATTACGAGACCTCCGCCCGCATTGAAGCCGACATTGCACCACTTGAGGAGATCCGTTTTATGAACGAGCGGGTCTATAACTATTCTGCTGTCGTTGAAGCGATGATCTTAAGCGGTTTCGACGATATTGTTGCTGGCACAGGGGGGCCCTTCAATCCGCGGGTTCCCTCGGAAATTCAGGAAAACCTTCACACGGTGATGCACAAATTGAAGCGTTACCATTAAAATGTTTTGGCAAAAGTTATGATTTTACGCTAAAATAACTTAAAACTGCTATTGAAGAAAACACTTAACAATCCCAATGCTTTAGCTTTGGGTCAGTCCGACGTGTTTCGTGCTAAAGTCAAAAAGGATTTGACTTTATCTAAAAAATGTCTTATACTCTATCAGATAAACTAACATAAAGGATATAGTATAATGTTTATCAAGAACCCCGAAAAAGTTGGTATTCTGATACAAACCTCGTCTATAGTTGCCAGTATCATGTGATTTGGTGTACAAAGTATCGGCGTAAAGTTTTAGACGCATCCATCCAAGAACGTCTTCACCCGTTAATCTGTGCCAAGCAAACTGAGTTAGATTTTAGCGTCTGTACCAGCGAGATGATGCAAGACCACGTGCATTTGATAATCGAGAATAATCCGAAAGTGCCAGTCACACGAACAGTTGGGTTACTCAAAGGATACACCTCGAAAATGTTGCGTGAGGAATTTCCACACCTAAAATCACGATTACCTACACTGTGGACGCGCTCCAAATTCATATCGTCAGTCGGCAGCGTAACGTTAGAAGTTGTAAAAAGATATATTGAGGATCAGAAGAATGTCTAAGCCTGAAAAAGACTTCCGCACTTACATTGTAGCAACTGCGAAACCGACAGCGGAATTAGACGCTATAAACCGTCTCGGTGGACGTATCTATTCCAAAACGGTATCACTTGCATTCAAAACGCATGACCAGAAAGGGTTCTGGTTATCAGACGGTGGACTTAAGAAGTATCTCAAGTTCAAGCGGTATCCATGCCATGCGCATTCTGTGCAAGCAATCATAGACGATTATTGCGGTGCGAGGCGTTCCTTCTTTTCCAATAAAGGTTGTAATCCCAAAGCCAAGCCTCCGAAGCGGACTTGTAAGTTCCACACTTTCACGTGGCGTGCTACGGGCATCTCCTACAAACGCGGCAAACTACGACTTTCTATGGGTAAAGGACGCGAAGCCGTTTACATCAAGATTGATAAGAAATTCCATAAGATCGTTCCGTCCGAAGTCTCACTCGTCTATAACCGAACAACAAAACTCTATGAGTTGCATGCAACCTATCAAACCCAACCCAAACAGACAAAAGTAAAACACGGGACTGCTGTTGCCGTGGACATGGGTGAGATACACCCGATAACTGCCTTTGACGGTCTGCATTCTGAAATCTATAACGGACGCGAACATCGTAGCAAAGTTCGGTATCGCGAGAAGTCAAAAGGCAGTATCAATCGCAAACTCTCAAGGTGCAAGCGAGGGAGTCGTCGTTGGAAAAAACTCAAGTGTGCCAAAGATAAATCGCTTGCGAAACTCAATGCGCAGTTGCGTGACATGCGACACAAAATCACGTCACGCTTTGTTTCTACTTGCTATAAGCGAAAGATAGAAACGATTGTTATTGGTGATATAAAGCATATCCGACACTCCATTAGCTACGGTAAAAAAGCCAATGAGAAGTTACACCAGTGGGCATTTTCTCAAATTAGAGATATGATTACCTACAAAGCCAAAGCACTCGGTATCTCTGTTGATGCCCAAGACGAAGCCTACACCTCTCAAACCTGCCCAAGTTGCGGTCATCGTAAGAAACCTGCCAAACGAAACTATAAGTGTTCGAAATGCGGTTGGCATGGGCATAGAGACATTGTAGGTGCGAGTAACATTCTCACAGCGTATCAGGGTTTCCTTTTTAACCCTGTAGTCGGGGTGGTGGTATCCCCCACAGGTGTGCGGTTTCACCCACACTTGCGTAGACTTGATAAGTGGTCACCATTTTCGGGACTCATATCAAGTAAGCCTGCCAAGAGCAGACAAAGAAGCACACGCCTTTAGGCGTTGTGAGTATCACAAGGTCATAGACGTTTGGATACACAGTCTTCTCAAGCGAAAAATACATCGCTCTTCAGTTTCGCACAGAACATTGGATTGACAAATGCTATCATCTTTATCGTGGTAGTTGTGGGTTATCTCTTCACGGCACCACCTGTTTCGGTCAGCGGTTTCTCCGAACGACTTCGATTGATAGTTGCCGATATAGGTGCTGTGATCCCAGCAGCATTTTTTGTCACATTTGCGATTGATGTAGGAGGGTCCTTACTCATGTTATTTTGGAATCTGATGAAACGCGAGTTGAATAAACATGACGCGAAACTTATAGAACAAGGAAAAGCCGAGGGCATAGAACAAGGAAAAGCCGAAGCCTATCAACAGGTAGCCGAGTGGAACACTCGACGACTTGAGGCGGCAGCGAAGGGTGTCCCTTTTGAGGAACCTCCTCCGACGCAAAACGGAGACCAACCGAACCCGTAAGTTCCGTCAACAGCAACGAGAAGAACTGAAGATGTCTTATGATAGTTTAGCACTTCGTCTGGTCGCGCAGGAATTGCATGAAACCCTTTTGAATGGCACAATTCGACACATTGAACAGGCGAATCCTCACACCTTTTCATTTAAAATCGGGCGCGGTGCTCAGACGCATTGGCTGACGTTATCCGCACATTCGTTGCATGCTCGCGCCCACCTCATCCAGAAACCGCCATCCGGACAAAAACAATCCTATCTGGCGGATTTTCTCACAACGCATCTCAGGCGCGGCACTGTTACTGCGATTGAGCAACTCGGTTGGGATCGGATACTCAAGATAACCGTTCAACCCGTTTCCGATGAACCGATACAGCCGTCCCCTAAAGCCGTTATCGCCGAATTTATGGGGAAGCACAGCAATATTATCCTGATTGACGCAACCGACGACAGGATTTTGGAAAGTCTCAAACGTATTGACGAGACAATGAGTCGGCATCGAGAGATATTGCCGGGTGAAACCTATACGTTGCCACCGCAGCAGGAGAAGGTAGACCCACTGACACTCGATGAAGCAACGTTTACTGAACTTTTTGGGGGGCGGAAAGAAGTCAGTTGGCGGCAGCTCTTTAACAAAATTGACGGTTTTAGTCCGACACTCGCAAAAGAGGTGGTCGCTCGCGCAGCAGAAACTGGGCTTTGGGAGGGCTATCAGCAGGTTATCGACTGTTTTGATGCCGCGCATGCCTCACCGCAACTTCTCGTGGATGAAGAGGGTCCGATAGCAGCATCAGCTATGAGGCTGCATCAGTTCCCGAGTGCTGCCTCTCAAACGTTTGACACAATGAGCGATGCGTTCGCAGCATACTACGCGGCAGTCACCCTGAAGGAGGCTATCGCCTCGGAACACCGGACCCTCACGCAAGCGTTGACGAAACAGGAGAAACTTCTTCTACGAAAAGCAGCAGGGCTGCACGCCGATCTGGGACGCGCAGAGAAAGCGGAGACGTATCGCATTCAGGGGGAATTACTGCTCGCGAACCTGCACGCGATCACCCGCGGACAGAAACAGGTAGAATTGCAGAACTATTACAGTCAGGATCTCGAAATGCTGTCGATTCCGCTGAATCCGGAGCAAAGTCCGTCCGATAACGCACAGACCTATTTCAAGAAATACACAAAAGCGAAACGGGGACATTCACGTATCCAGCAACTCATTTCCGACATAGAGGCGGATCAGGAAACACTTCGACTCTACGCCTCCAAATTAGAAACTGCTGATACTTTAGATGCGCTGCAGCGTCTACGTGCGGAGTTCGTCGCGAACGGATATCTCAAGGCACCACAGCGGGGTAAGCAGAAACAGGAGGTAGGTGCCGGTCCTTTCCGAAGGTATACCTCTGTCAACGGCTTCCAGATGTATGTCGGACGGAACAGCCAATCGAATGACCTGCTCTTGCGTCAGATTGCCAAGCCGCGCGATATGTGGCTTCACGCCAAGCAAATTCACGGGTCGCATGTCATCATCCGCAATCCAGAGAATCGTCAGGACATTCCGATGCCGACGTTGTTACAAGCCGCCCAACTTGCGGCTTACTACAGCAAGGCACATCATGCCAGCAATGTGCCAGTCGATTATACATGGGCGCGATATGTCGTGAAACGCAAAGGAAACGTCGCTGGGTATGTGCATTACACGCGTGAGAAGACGTTATTTGTTGAACCGGCGGTGCCCAAGCGGAAAGAATAGAAAATTTTTCTTGTTTGTCGGGGTTATGCTATGATTACATATAAAGGTTATATCGGTGCTGTTGATTTTGATCCAGAAATTGACCTTTTTCTACGATATCCCTGATGACATAACAGAACTGCGCCCCGTGCTTGAGTTTACCTACAACAAACATCGCAGGCATTAATTCCGATGGGTGCCCACCGTAAACGCTTTCCTATCAACCTACCAGTAGCATTCAGTTTTAAGAAATTGTCGGATTTCCCGCTTTTTTCAGGATCCGGTGTCCCTTCCCAGTAACGGGTGGGAACCCTGGTTAGAAACCGCACCTACCAGGCCTGGTTCCTCAAAAATTCTCCTAAAGAATGGAAAACTAATACCAACTCTAAAAAATAACTCCGCATTTCAGAGATTTTGAAACATATAACGGGCGAGGGGACCTCGCCCCTACGCGTAGGTTGCGTTAATGAGGAGTAGTCATTCAGAAATGGTATGAATAGCCCTACCAACCTACCAAAATGTATGGACATCAATTCGTAACCCTGTTATACTATCCCCCAAAATTAACATAGGAGAAATTCTTATGAAACTGGTTAAGTGGTTCATACTGATTGCACTCCTTTGTGTTGTCAGTCTTTTTACGACAGGAATCGCTACAGCATTAGACGAATGGGTCCATGTTGACCTGGAACCCTTCGCCAACTCAAAACTCGTTAAACACCAGTGGTGGACGAAACAACCTGGAGATAGCACCCTTTCTCGCTTGCCTATCGGTGAGGTTGATGAGTTTGAGGGACCCGACGGAAAGGTAGAGTTCCAAATCATAGACGGTGCGATTGTGCTCTTCGGCACGAATGCCGCGATATGGCCCAAGGCGGTGAACGACATTATCGTTGGCGGCAAGGCAAAATTTGTCTATTTCTTCCACGCGACCGGATGGGAACAGAACGGCGTGCCAAGCTACAAGTTCGTGATGCACTATCGGACAGGGAAGAAGGAGGAACTTGAAATGATTTCTGGTTTTAACTCCGATGATTGGTGCCACGACGATGCCGCGCTCCAAGACGATAACTCTGTCTGGGGATGGGTAAAGAAAGAAGGTGGACCTTGCGGACACGCAGGGTTGGTTACCACAAAATGGGAAAACCCGCGACCCGATGATTGGATTGAGACCATAGATGCCATCTCTTTGGAATTAGGTTCAGTGCCTGTGATTCCAGCGATTACGTTAGGCGAAGCGACACTTGCAGTCGATCCAATGGAGAAATTGGCTATCACGTGGGGGAGCCTGAAAAATTCGCGTGGACGTTAAAATCACTTGACGCGTAGGTGAGGTTTCTGATACCTCGCCTATTTTTATATCTGCGTGTGCTCCTATAATAAAATTGACTTTATGCCTCGTGTATGCTATAATTATATCAGCGATTCGTAATCGCAACACTTTTGATCGTGTAATATTACAACACTAAAATTGATATAGGAGGAATTCAATGCCAGCAAAGCAAATTATCTTTGATGAAGAAGCGAGGGTGGCACTCAAGCGCGGCGCGGATACACTCGCCGATGCTGTGAAGGTTACCCTTGGGCCCCGTGGCAGAAATGTTGTCATTCAAAAATCTTTCGGGGCACCGCTGGTAACATGCGATGGTGTCACCGTCGCAAAAGAAATTGAACTCCCGGACCCGTATGAAAATATGGGTGCCCAGTTACTCCAATCCATTGCAACCAAAACAAACGATGTCGCGGGCGACGGAACCACCACTGCTACCCTGCTGGGTCAGGAAATTCTTCATGAAGGGCTCAAGAACGTCACTGCGGGTGCCGACCCGATGCAGTTGAAGATCGGTATAGACAAAGCCGTCGTCGCTGCTGTTGATGCAATTACCGCACAAAGTCGTGCTGTGAATACACACGCAGAGATTTTACAGGTAGCCTCAATCGCAGCCAATGATCCCGCAAACGACAGTAATATCGGTGCTACCGTCGCTGAAGCACTTGAGAGGGTTGGAAACGACGGTGCGATCACGATTGAGGAAGGCAAAACGTCAGAGACGACTGTTGATATTGTTGAAGGTATGCAGTTTGATCGCGGTTTCCTCTCACCCAATTTTGTGACCGACTTGGAGGCACAGGTGGTCGAATTTGAGAATCCTTTTATTCTCATCAATACCGAGAAAATTTCCACGGTGGCGGATCTTGTGCCGATTATGGAAAAGACGATGCAACTCGGCAGACCCTTGTTCATTATCGCTGAGGATGTTGAAGGCGAAGCCCTCTCTACATTGGTGGTGAATAAACTCCGGGCGAATCTTCAAGTTGCCGCCGTTAAAGCCCCCGGTTTTGGTGATCGACGTAAAGAGATGTTAGAAGACATCGCTATCCTGACGGGGGGTCAAGTTATCTCTGAAGAGACGGGTATCCGTTTAGAAAATATTGTTGTGGGCATGTTAGGAACGGCTCGACGCGTCGTCGTTGACAAGGATAACACCACAATCGTTGGCGGTAGTGGTGTCAAAGAAGCCGTTGAAGGAAGAGTCGCACAGATTCGGACGCAAATCGAAGAAACGACTTCTGAGTATGACCAAGAGAAGTTGGAAGAACGGCTTGCGAAACTCGCAGGCGGCGTTGCTGTTGTCAATGTTGGTGCTGCGACGGAAGTCGAGATGAAAGAGAAGAAGGCTCGATTTGAAGATGCCCTTGCCGCAACGCGTGCCGCAGTTGAAGAAGGCATCGTCCCTGGGGGTGGCACGTCACTTTTACGAGCCGCAGCGTCCCTGAGTGGGGTGAAGCTTGACGGAGATCAAGAAACAGGGCTCAATATCATCCGCCGCAGTTTGCTATCGCCTGTGCGTGCTATCGCTGAGAATGCAGGTATGGAAGGTTCGGTCGTTGTTGCCAAGCTACAGGAAGGTGAAGGGAATTACGGTTTCAATGCCGCAACATCTGAGTATGGGGACATGCTTGAAGAAGGCGTTGTTGACCCGACAAAAGTCGTCCGATCCGCGCTGCAGAACGCTTCCAGTATCGCAGGCTTGCTGTTGACGACGGAAACGCTCATTACAGAGATTGAAGAGCCACCGGGTGCAGCCGCAGCCGCAGCCGATCCGCACGCTGGACATTTCCATTAGACGCATTCATCGTTAGGCGCGCTTCCAAAGCGCGCCTACCTCAAAGCAAAAACCGTCAATGTTCCAAATCCCGGCACTTATCCGCAAGGAAAATTAGAAATACCTAATACCGTGCCTCCAGCCCGCTATCCCAATCGCAGTCGAGACAAAACATCACCTTCGGTCCTAAGTACTGGATGTTCTTACCACTACACACTGGGCATATTTTTACCGGTTTTTCGGTTTCATCCTTCTCAGCATGTTGGAGAATGTTCAGATAATACACCTTTAGCACACCCGGATAACGGTGTCCCATCGGACAGCGGATCATATCGGAATTATCATTCTCAAAACGTTCTATTGTTTCTCGAAGGAACGTCAACCGACGGTGGCAGATCGGACAAGGGTTAGGGGTCAATTCCTTCAGGACGACCAAGTCTGTATTTTCTTGTTGGATGGAGACCGGCAAGGCGAGATGATGTGCGAGTTGCAAATGCGATATACCTTGAGACCCAAGTTTTTTGGCGAGTTCGGAAACGAGTTTCGCGTAACTTTGTGGGCTGAGTACCACTTCTGTCGGAATCATCGTTCCGCCTTTTAAGCTGGAGAGCAGTTGATAGATGCGTTCTAAAATGGGCTGCCACCTCCTATACCTTTATAACAAAAAAGAACTATACTGTCCTACCTTCGGTGGATTCAGAAGCTAATGTGCGTTCATTACCGCGCGCGAGCGGTGAAGAGGATACACCCCTTTGGGAACGGTAAGCATCCGCTGGCTGGTTCCGGATCAGGATGAGATCGTCCCCGTCACGTTCAATAATATCGTTCTGCATTAATGTGATTTCAAACTTTCGCATGCTGGTTATGAAGTTAATGGTGACGCGCGCTGATGCCTCCAACTTAATTTGCCAACCGGTTGCCGTTTTCGCCCGAGTGAACCGATCACTAATATCGAGGGACTGCATCTGCGCAGCGTTGATGATTACACCGCTTGTTGCCTGTGTTTGTTCTTGGGCTTCGACAGCACTCTCGTTGTTGTTTTGGTCCGCCATGTTGCACTTCACCTCTACAAAATTTGAATTGAGCATATTTTAACAAAGAGCGTTCTCTGTTGTCAAACAATTTTTTCTGTTGAAGGGTTCTGGGTCTGAGAAAAGCCTGCTTGACAATACGGCGAGGATATGTTAGAATTTATTGTCATAAAGCCCCTATGAACAGGATGAAAAAGGAGACGAACGCGAAATGGAGAACCATCCTTACGCCCCGGCGGAAATAGAACCCTATTGGCAAGCCGTGTGGCGAGAAAAAGAAGCATTCAAAATTCCAAACGATATTGAGACATTGTCAAAGAAACCGAAGTTCTATGTGCTTGGCATGTTCCCTTATACCTCAGGTGCTGGACTTCACGTGGGACACTCAAAAAACTACCTACCTACCGATGTGTTTGCAAATTTCCGGCGAATGCAAGGCTATCACGTGATGCACCCAATGGGCTGGGATGCCTTCGGACTTCCGACAGAACGCACAGCCGTCCGTGAAAACGAACATCCAGCACACATCACACAACGCAATACCGCCACTTTTCGCCATCAGATGCAGAGGTTCGGTTTCTCTTACGACTGGTCACGCGAAATTGACACCTCTGTCCCCGAATATTATAAATGGACGCAATGGATTTTCCTCCGTCTCTATGAAAAAGGGTTGGCGTATCTCGCCAACGTCCCCGTCAATTGGTGCCCGGCGTTAGGCACTGTTCTCTCAAATGAAGAGGTAAAAGATGGAAAATATGTCGAGACGGGAGATCCTGTTGAGCGCCGCCTCATGCGACAATGGATGCTCAGAATTACTGCCTACGCGGATCGGTTGTTGGACGACCTCGACTTATTGGATTGGCCCGAGGGTCTCAAGGAAATGCAACGACACTGGATCGGTAAGTCAGAAGGGGCAGATATCACCTTTGACATTAAAGACAGCGATCACACGTTCACTGTTTTCACGACGCGCCCGGATACGCTCTTTGGGGCGACCTACTGTGTCCTTGCCCCCGAACATCCGCTCGTCTCCGAGATCACGCACCCCGATGCCACTTCAGCAGTTAACGCTTATGTTAAGGAAGCGGTTAACAAATCCGATCTTCAACGGACAGACCTCGCCACGGAGAAGACAGGGGTCTTTACGGGTGCCTATGCGATCAACCCTTGTAACAACGCGCCTGTTCCGATCTGGGTTGCGGATTACGTTCTGATGACTTATGGCACGGGTGCCATCATGGCTGTTCCCGGACACGATGAACGCGACCATGAATTCGCCACAACTTTCGGTATTCCCATCGTCGAGGTCATCAAGGGCGGTGAAAAACCGATTGAAGAGGAGGCTTTTGAGGGGGATGGTGTTTGCGTCAATTCCGGTTTCCTAAACGGGGTACAGGTTACTGAGGCGAAAGAGAAGATGATTGCGTGGCTTGAAAGTGAGAATAGAGGGGCGCGCCAAGTTCAATACCGTTTACGAGATTGGCTCTTCTCACGGCAACGCTATTGGGGTGAACCGTTTCCACTCGCGCATCTTGAGGACGGGACCATTGTGCAACTGCCCGATGAGGAACTGCCTTTAGAACTTCCGCCTATTGATGCGTATAAGCCGACAGAGGATGGCAAACCGCCACTGGCTCGCGCGGGATCCGAATGGTTGAATGTGACACTCCTTGACGGACAAACCGCGATACGTGAAACGAACATCATGCCGCAATGGGCAGGTTCTTGCTGGTATTACCTACGGTTCCTCGATGCACACAACGCTGAGGTACCTTTTGATACTGAACTTGAACGCTACTGGATGCCTGTTGATCTTTACTTGGGCGGTGCAGAACACGCTGTGTTACATCTACTCTATGCACGTTTCTGGCATAAGGTCCTTTACGATTGTGGATTGGTCTCCACGAAAGAACCGTTCCAAGGTTTGGTGAATCAAGGGACGATTCTTGCGCAGTCGTATCAGGACGATGCAGGCAAGTATTACTATCCGTATGAAGTTGAGCAGAACAATGGAGAATCTGTAGCGAAAACTTCTGGTGTGTCGCTCAATGTGCAAGTGGAGAAAATGTCTAAATCTCGTTTTAATGTCATTAATTCGGATGATGTCATTGACAATTACGGCGCGGATGCGATACGTCTCTACCTCCTGTTTATCGGACCCGTCACAGCGAGCACCCCGTGGCAAGATGCCGGTGTTGAAGGGGTTTACCGGTTTTTGCAACGTGTCTGGAGACTCGTTATTGATGAGGAGAACGGCGAACTCAGCGATAAGTTAACCGACGCTGCTGGCACAACGGAACCGGAACTCTGGCGGGAACTCCATAAAACCATCAAACAGGTAACCGAAGACACGGAGTCCATTGACAAGATGAATACGGCGATTAGCCAGATGATGATTTTCGTTAACGCTGCTACACAGACGAAAACACTACCTACGGAGATATTGAAGGTGTTCCTGCATCTGCTAGCACCTTATGCCCCGCATATTACGCAGGAGTTGTGGCATCGTCTCGGTGAAACCGGATTTATTGCGCATTCACAGTGGCCCACACACGATGAAGGCGTGCTCACGACTGCTACGGTGACGATCATTGCGCAAGTCAATGGAAAACTTCGCAACCGGCTTGAACTTCCTGCCGATGCAACCGACAAAGAGATTGAGGCGGCTGCACTCGCAGATGAACGGATTCAACGGTTCATTGAAGGGAAACCGATTCGGAAGGTTATCGTCGTGTCGAACCGCAACCTTATCAACATTGTTGTTTAAACCGAAAGAGATAGGACGTAGGTTGGGTTGAGCCGCAAGCGAACCCAACCTTTCACAAGAAGCACCTAAAAGAGCATAAATATGACAGAAGATTTTGAATTTGAAAGGATCGAGGGAAACGTTTCAATCATTCCATTGGGAGGTTTAGGCGAATTTGGGCTTAACATGATGGTGTATGAGACTGAAAATGACATTATCGTCGTTGACACAGGTTTCATGCTACCGAATGCAGACATGCCCGGTGTCGATCTGATATTACCAGATATCCACTATCTCGTTGAACGACAGGAAAAGATTCGCGGGATCCTTCTCACGCACGGACATGAAGATCATATCGGTGCCTTATTTTACGTTCTACGACAGTTAGATGTGCCGGTCTATGGCACGCAGCTGACCCTGGCGATTGCAAGCGGCAGATTACGTGAATACAATGTTCTCAGCAAGGCACAACTCAATACGATTGCCCCTGGCGATACAGTCGAGTTAGGTGATTTTTCAGCCGAATTCATCCATGTTACACACAGTATTCCAGATACCGTAGCAATTGCACTACGCACACCCGTCGGTGTCATCGTTCATACAGGCGATTTCAAGTTTGACATGACCCCTGTCGATGGTAGGTTGAGCGACATTCAGACGCTGGCGCGTCTCGGAGCAGAGGGTGTCCTGCTGCTCGCTTCCGATAGCACGAACGCAGAGCGACCCGGGCAAACCCCTTCTGAGCGGAGCATCTATGGAACGATAGACAACATCTTTCAGAAGGCTGAGCAGAAGTTGTTTCTCTGTACCTTTTCTTCGAGTCTGCACCGCATCCAGCAATTCATCGACTTGGCAGGTATACATCGGAGGCTTGTGGCTGTCACTGGACGCTCCTTGCTCAACAATATCCGCACCGCCACTGAACTGGGCTATCTCAACGTGAATCCGGATTATCTCATTGACGCTCGCGATACGTCCATGTTTAAACCGCACGAGCTCGTGATTTTAAGCACCGGCAGCCAAGGCGAACACCGATCTGCTCTATCATTGATGGCACTTGACAACCACCCGTTTTTAAAAGTGGAACAAGGGGATACGGTCGTCATGTCTGCCAGGATCATCCCCGGTAATGAAAAGGCTATCGGGAACGTCGTCAATCATCTGCTCAGACGCGGTGCCAAGATATACCATGAACGCAATGCAGACGTTCATGTATCAGGTCATGGCTCAAGCGAGGATCTGAAGTTAATGCTCAATCTTTTACAGCCTAAGTTTTTCATGCCGATGCACGGTGAATATCAAAACCTAATGCGGCATGCTGAACTCGCTGAGTCTATGGGTATACCGAGCGACAACATTAAAGTCGCTGAAGATGGCGAACTCATTCTACTGACCCCAGAGACGTGTGAGGTTTTTGGACGCGAGGGACGCTCCGGACGCGTCTTTGTCGATGGCAAGCCAGAATTTGAACTTGAGGATATCGTCCTACGCGATCGTATCCAACTCTCCGAAGATGGTATTGTCGTTCCGATAGTTGTGCTGCACAGCGATGCGGGTGAGGACAAGCAGGAGCTAACAGCTAAGAGTCAGGAAGAGAGCGAGCAGCAGTTGGAGGGCGGATCTACGGAGAACGACTCTCACATTTCAACCCACCTAACCGAACCGCAAGGTAAAATTAGAACACAGATAGAAATCATCTCGCGAGGGTTTGTCTATATGGATAAGTCTGAAGAACTGATAGAGGAAGTGAAAGAAATTACCCAGAGCATCATTGAAAACCTAAGCGATGAACAGAAGGAGGAAACAGAGGCAGTCCAAGACGAGATCCGGGGCTCGCTCCGCCGGTTCTTCTCGAAACAGATGCAACGGACACCCCTCATCTTTCCCGTCGTTATGCGGGTTTGATAATAGGAATCAGTTTTCGATTTTCAGTTAAAAGAAGGGAATAAATTAAATTGAAGTCATTTGTATTTATCGTGGCAATTGCCACCTTGATAGTGGGCGTTTCTGCCTGTGAGCGGGTGTCCCCAATTGTTCAACCTACCACTCCCGATACACAAGATAAGCGTCAAGAAATTTCTGTCGGAATCGTTTTACCTTTGACAGGACACGTGGCTCCTACCGGACAACTCATGAAGCGGGGTTTTGCGCTTGCTATTGATGAAATTAACACAGCAGATGTCAGTAAGGTCGGACTCAAGTTTATCTTCGAGGATGGCATGGGCACCCCAGAAGGAGCGGTTAAGGCATTCAACAAACTTATTCATACGGAGAAGGTGACTGCTATTCTCGGTCCCTCGACTTCCAGCGCAACTCAGGCAGCATTTCCGATAGCACAAGAGAATGAGATCGTAGCACTTAGCCCAACAGCAGGGGCAAGCGGCCTTACCGAAATCGGTGACTTTGTCTTCCGTCTTCCGGGCACGACCCAGGTCGCCATTGCTACAGGCATCAAGGCGACGCAGGCAAAACTCGGCTATCAACAGGTCGCTACGCTCTACGACGATGCCGATCTTTTCTCTACGGATCAAGACAGGACATTACGGGCAGTATTCGCTGCAAATGGTATTGAGGCGTTCACTCCGGAAACCTTCCAAACGGGTGATACTGACTTCTTATCGCAGCTCACTCGGATAAAGGCGTTGAACCCGGATGCTATCTTCGTCTCGGCGTTGCCACCCGAAAAACCGGGGATATTGATTCAGGCACACCGACTCGGTATCACCGTGCCTATTATTATTTCTTCGTTAACCGATCTTGAGATAGAAGCTGCGGGCCCCGCCGCCGAAGGTGCGATCACTTTCATAAGTTGGCTCACGACAGACGATACTCCCGGAAACCACGCCTTCGTTCAGAATTATAGCGAAATGTTTGGCGAGGAGCCAAATGGCTTTGCCGCAGTTTCTTATGCGTCCGTCTATATCTTGGCGGCGGCAATTACGAATGCCCACTCCACGGATTCAACTGCGATTCGAGATGCCTTGGCGGATATCAGAGACTTCGACACAATTTTGGGTAAGTTCTCTTTTAATGCCAACGGGGATGGCGTTTATGACCAGAAAGCACTGATAGTCAAAGACGGGGTATTGCAACCCTTTGAGTAACTATTTTAGGACTTAGGCAGGTTGCTTTTTTGTAGCATAACCTGTTAGGTTGTGCCATGAGAACGCCTGTGTTTTTTTAGAGTTTACTCTCTAACGGAGCGTCATATCGTCAAAATTGCATAAGTCCTGAAAATACCTCTAATCAACGAAAACATCACTATGATAACGGAAACCAACTTTAAAGACTTACTCAAAACCTTAGGCTTCAGGGAGGAAAGGAATACCTTCCAAAAATCCATCGGTGAAGCCGACTTAAAAGTTGACTTTAGCAAACAAAGCATAATTTATCCCGAGAATAGAGGGTTAAAAGTCAACGAACGGCAAACCTGTAATTTCTCACAGAACGAGAATTTTGTGGTGTTTGAGTGTGTGCATCGGCTACTGGAAAAGGGCTATAAGCCTGAACATTTGGAACTTGAACCCAGATGGAGGGTTGGACGCGGTGCGAGTGGTGGACGTGCGGATATATTGGTTAGAGATCAAGAGAAGAATCCTTTGCTGATTATTGAATGTAAAACAGCGGGTGATGATTTTGAAAGGGCATGGCAGAAAACCCGTCAAGATGGTGACCAGTTATTGAGTTATGCCCAACAGATCCAATCAACACAATATCTGTGTCTTTATGCCTCTGACTTTGTAGAAAATAAGATCCGTATTGACCACAAAGTGATTGCTCACAGGGACAATGAGAGAATTTTATCACAAGATGAAACATCGAGGTCGTTTGCTGAAGCAACCGACATTGAAGATCGCTATGCCGTATGGCGTGAGACCTACCATTTAGAATATGCCGAAAATGGTATTTTTGAGGACAATATCCAGGCTTACCAGATCGGAAAAAATAAGTACACCCTTGCCGAGGATACTAAACCGATTGATGCTTCCGATAAAGAGGGAAAATATCACGAATTCCGAACAATCCTAAGGAAGCACAATATCGCAAGACGGGAAAACGCCTTTGAGGTTTTAGTCAATCTGTTTCTCTGTAAACTTGTTGATGAAGAAGACAATACGACCGATCTCAAATTTTATTGGAAAGGTATAACCTACGACAATTACTTCGATTTTGTTGATAGACTGCAAGATCTCTATCGGAAAGGGATGCATAAATTCCTAAATGAAGAGATCAGCTATATCAGCAATGAGCAAATTGATAACGCATTTTGGACGGTTAAAAACAAACGCAACGCTACCAAGCAACAGATTCAACGCTATTTTAGAGAACTTAAGTTTTTTACCAACTCCGCCTTCTCGCTTCTGGATACCCACAATGAGGAATTGTTTAAAAGAAACACCAAAGTCTTATCAGAGATTGTGCAGATGTGGGAAAAATTACGACTCAAGACAGATAACCAAAATCAGTTTTTGGGGGATATGTTTGAGTTCTTTCTCGACAACGGTATTAAACAGTCGGAGGGTCAATTCTTCACGCCTCTACCGATTTGCAAATTTATTGTCGCCTCCCTACCACTCGCCCAAAAAATTGAATCTAACGCAGAGCCGATTAAGGCGATTGATTACGCCTGCGGTTCCGGGCATTTCCTGAATGAATACGCCTATCAAATAAAGCCCTTGGTTGAAACACATTATAGAGACATCAGCGATTACTACAGCCAAATTACCGGTATTGAAAAGGAAGATCGTTTGGCAAAGGTTGCCAAGGTTGCAGCATATATGCACGGTCAAGAACAGATTAAGATACTGGATGCAGACGCTCTTGCCGCTCACCCGGAAATTCAGCAGGAAAATTTCGATGTCCTGATCGCGAATCCTCCGTTTGCAGTGGAAGGTTTTTTACAAACCTTGAACGAGGAAGATAAGAAAGAGTATCAGCTCATCAAAGCCACAGGTGAAAACAGCAATACCGATACCATTGAATGCTTCTTTTTAGAACGGCTTTATTACTTAATGGCTCCCGGCGGGATAGTCGGTATAATTGTCCCATCCAGTATTTTGTCTAACACTGATGCGGTTTTTACCAGCACCCGTGAGATTCTGTTGCAATTTTTCGATATAGTGAGTATTGCTGAACTGGGGAGTGGCACCTTTGGTAAGACAGGCACCAATACGGTGGTCCTCTTTTTAAGAAGGAAAACACAAAGACCCGAAGTCTCCGAACATTACCACAATCGAGTAGATGATTTTTTTGAAGGTGATCACGAAAGTGAAGAATATCAAGATCACCACCTGATAGAAGCCTATTGTAACCATATCGGAGTCTTTTATGAAGAATACATCAAACTCTTTGCCCAACCAACCTTGAGTAACCTTAGGGAGTTATTGAAATACGATATTTTCCAGGACTACAAACGGGACTTTAATCAAAGTACAGGGGTTAAAAATCTAAAAAGATCCAATGTCTTCAAGAGAAAATCGGCAACGGAACAGTCCGCAGAATTAGAGCAGCGTTTTATCGCTTACCTACACAACATAGAAAAAGAAAAACTCTATTACTTCATTCTGGCACACGAGCAAGCTGGCAATGTGCTGATTGTCAATGCCCCCAGCAAAAACAGGGAACAAAAACAATTTTTAACGTGAGTTTGATAAAAGTTTAGTCTTTAGAAAAGCACGGGTAAATCGTTG
>VXPE01000064.1 GCA_009839745.1 Candidatus Poribacteria bacterium | reverse complement strand
CGACCTTCTGCTCCCAAAGCAGACGCGCTAGCCGGGCTGCGCTACGCCCCGAAAGTCCCTATAATACAAACTTGCCAACAACAAAAATGCTGTTAGCAACTACGAGTACACTATATACTTTCAGTGTTGTTTAAATTATACATCATCCGCTTGCATTTGTCAAATTATAATGAAAAATTCTTGTCTTTTTTGCTAACCTTTTTTGCCTTTTAAAATCTTTTTTATGAAACTTGTATAAACCTATTTACGATAATTATGTCAAACATTCCCAATAAACACTTGCTTTGACAACAAACACACAAAAAGGTTCAGGGGGAAACATGCGCTTCATTGAAGGGGTATCCATTGGAATCTCCGCGATTCGTTCAAATAAGATGCGCTCGCTGCTGACAATGCTTGGGATTATCATCGGTATCGCAGCCGTTCTCGCAATGATTGCTATCGGTGATGGGGCTAAGCAAATTGTGATAGAAGATGCACAAAAGATGGGTGGGGCAACCCGAATCACACTTTACCAAACATCCTACAAACGAGAAAATAACAGATGGGTCCGTATCCGTAGCAATGAATATATGGAATATGAAGATGTATTGGCGATTGAGGCAGAGTGCCCATCCGTGAGTGCTGTCACATCGAGAATCGCGGATTGGCGAGGTGTCCTGTTTCAGGGACCAGGCGGCACTGAAACCCGTGCTGGCTACAATGGCGTGGACGCTAACTATACAACCGCAATGGATTGGGACCTTAAAGAGGGACGCTTCATTACGGATGACGATGTCCAAAACGCAACAAAAATTTGTGTGCTCGGAGACGAACTCGCAACTGAGTTATTTGGCAATGAATCTCCCATAGGACAAGAGATTAAAATTGCCAGAAAGATTAGTTACCGCGATCAATGGGGAAGAAGAATGAGACGGCGATCCACTGAACGCCTCACCGTTGTTGGTACCCTCACTCCGAGAGGGACAAGTTTCCAGTTTGGGTGGAGTTACGATAATCTTGCCTTTATCCCTGTATCAACTGTCCAAGAACGTTTGACGGGTGATGATCGAGTTTGGAATATTATGGTCTTCGCGAATAGTGTTGACGTAATCCCGAAGGCGATTGAAGAGGTGAGAACCGTTATCAGAAAGCGGCACAAAAACCAGGACGACTTCATCAGAATTCGGGAGATGCGTGCAGGCATGGAACAGTTACAAAAAATTAGCAAGATGATCAAGATCGCATTAGGGAGTATTGCCGGGTTCTCGCTCCTCGTCGGCGGTATAGGCATTATGAATATGATGTTAGTCGCTGTCACGGAGCGGACCCGAGAAATCGGACTCCGGAAGGCACTGGGTGCCAAATCTTTAGATATCTTGGCTCAGTTTCTCATAGAGGCGGTGATAATGTGTGCCGTAGCCGGGGCAATCGGTATCGGGTTGGGGATTTTTGCTGGCGAAGGTATGGCGATGCTTGCTGTTAAAATTGCTAAAATTGTTCCGGAATGGCCCTCGGTTGTTTCTATGCAGTGGGTCATGATTTCGGTATCATTCTCTGCAGCGGTTGGTATCTTCTTTGGGATGTATCCTGCAATCAAAGCGTCCAGCCTCCCACCCGTCGAAGCATTACGCAAAGACTAAAAACTCGGTATCCAACCAACATCTGTCCCTATATGCGCGCTTTTTCAAGCGCGCCTTTCCTCATTAAATTCTCTATCACCATCCTGAAATCTTATCTGTTACCCCAAAACACATAACCAATAAACAATAAACCTATTTCATTTAATTGCGTCTAATAAAATAAGAATAGGTTCTATTTTGGTTAGGTGCTGCGATTTGGAAATCGTTCCTAAAAAAAGAAATTGCTACGAAAAAAATCGAACTTTATTCCCCTTTTTTTGTCTAACACATTAAGAATAGGAATACTTTATAAATTGGAGGCATGAAATGCGCATAGTTGAGGGGATATCTGTTGGTATTTCCGCAATTCGTAGCAATAAGTTGCGTTCTTTGTTGACGATGCTCGGCATTATTATCGGGGTTGCCTCAGTGCTCGCAATGATAGCCATCGGTGATGGTGCCAAGATGATTGTCCTGCAAGACGCACAGAAACTCGGTGGCGTGAACCAGTTTACGATGTACCGAAGCAGCCATAAGCGGGTAAACAATCGCTGGGTACCGAATCGGAGCAACGAGTATTTTGAATACGAAGATGTATTAGCCATTGAAGCGGAATGTCCATCTGTAAAGTTAGTCGTGCCGCGGATCCCAGAATGGCGAGGGGTGCTTGTCCAAGCCGCCGGCGGGGCAGAGCACCGCACAGGTTATAACGGCGTAAATGCATCATTCTCGGAAGCGATGGATTGGGGCATCCAGCAAGGCCGCTTTATTACAAACGAAGATATTGATAATGAAGCGAAAATTTGTGTGCTTGGGGCTGAAGTAACCGCCGCCCTATTTGGAAACGATTCTCCTGTAGGAAAAGAGATTAAAATCGGTAAAGGTCCCGGGGGGCGGTTCGATCGGTATGGCAGAAAAGACCAAAAACGAATAACCGAACGTTTCACCGTTGTCGGCACAATGGAAACCCGCGGACGCAGCCTCAGATTTGGCTGGAACTTGGATGACATGATATTCATCCCCCTTACCACAGCACAGGAACGTTTCACCGGTAACGATAGGATTGTAATGCTTTCCGTCCACGCGAATACTGTTGAAGAAGTCCCGCAAGCAATTGAAGAGGTGAAAACCGTCCTTAGAAAGATGCATCACGGGCAAGACGATTTCTTCTCAATCTGGGATATGCGGGAAGGCATGGCACAGTTGGACAAAATCAGCAAAGTCATAAAAATCGCATTGGGGAGTATCGCAGGATTTTCGTTACTTGTCGGTGGTATTGGGATTATGAACATGATGCTCGTGGCTGTCACAGAACGCACCCGCGAGATCGGTTTACGAAAAGCCATCGGGGCGAAGCGATTAGACATTCTGTTGCAGTTTTTAATAGAAGCCATTGCGATGTGTAGTGTAGGCGGTGCCCTGGGGGTTGTATTGGGTTTGTTTGCCGGCGAAGGGATGGCGATGCTCGCCGTCAACATCGTCCAGATCGTTCCCGAATGGCCCTCGGTTATCTCCACGGAATGGATATTGATTTCAGTATCATTTTCAGCGATAATTGGCATCTCTTTTGGGCTGTATCCAGCAATAAAAGCTTCTGGACTCTCACCAATTGAGGCACTTAGGGCTGATTAGGAGGCAATCCACATGAATTTGATGGAGTGTGTTATTTTAGGCATTTCCAGTCTACGGCGGAACCCGCTCCGCTCCGCACTGACAATTTTAGGGATTATCGTCGGTGTAGGGTCTGTTGTCAGTATGGTATCCGTCGGCGATGGCTCGAGTGCCATGGTCTTACGAGAAATTGAACGGACGGGCGGCACGAAAATGATCGAAATCTATAAAGATGACTGGGACAAACAGTCGGGAACCTTGAGCCGCGCCGCTGGATCAGCTGTGCGTGGAAGAAGCCGATGGCAAAGAAACCGCGCTGAAGATCTGGAAACCGAAGATGCGTTTGCAATCCTTGATAGAGCCAGAGGAATCGTCAATGTCGTCGCCGAAGATGATATGCCCGGTTGGACCGTGAATTATAAAGGACGCACAAAAGAATCTCGTATCGTCGCTTCAACCGCAGGATACGATCGTTCGCACAACTGGTACCCATCGGAGGGTAGATTCTTTACAGCCGAAGAAGTGGAAGAGGCGAGTAGTGTCGCTGTTATCGGTTCCAAGGTCGCCGAAGAGGTTTTTCTCGGCGAAGATCCCGTTGGAAAAGAGATTAAAGCCTCGCGTCAATCCTTCCGGTGGAGAGGTAGAAGTGGGCTTTATGAGGTGCGTCTGAAGGTCATCGGTGTCATGGAAGAGAAAGGCGATGCGATGGACACTTCTGGCTGGGATGACCGTTTTATTATTCCCATAACAACGCTTCAACAACGTTTTAAGGGCAGAGATGACATTGAACGCCTTCGCGTAGAAGCAGTTGACGTGGATACGATTCCAATCGCTATAGCCGACGCCAAACGGATCTTGGGAAGACAACATAACAATACAGGTGAAGAATATAACTATTGGACAGCTACAGAGGAGTTGGCAACTGCCAGAAAAGTGGGGTTAGTGATGAAAGCCCTGATGGGTGGTATTGCTGGCATCGCGCTGATGGTCGCGGGGATCGGCGTAATGAACATTATGCTTGTCTCTGTAACCGACAGGACGAAGGAAATCGGGCTGCGTAAAGCACTCGGCGCAACCCGTAACGACATCCTGGCACAGTTTCTGGTTGAAGCTGCCGTGCTGACCCTTGGCGGGGGTATTATCGGCGCAATTGCTGGTATATTCATGGGGCAAGGAACAGCTGCTCTTATTTCCAGGTTCGTCTGGGAAGGAAGCAATTGGCCCTCAGTGATTTCATTCGGAACGATGATTATCGCATTACTCGTTTCTGTGGCTATTGGTGTTTTCTTCGGGCTTTATCCGGCTAACAAAGCGGCGAAACTTACACCCGTTGAAGCACTCCGTTCCGATTAGTCTATTGGAGGATGGTTCTCGGTTCGCAGACTTCGTCTGCTTTCGCAGATGGGGAAGCCCATAAGGGCTTCATACCCGGGGAATGCCATAAGGCATTCATACCGTTGATTCTGATTCACCGCACCGATGACCAACAACTACTCTAGGAGGAATTACCCTTGAAGAAAGTGATTATTGCTGCTGCCGTTGTTTTGGTCCTCGTCGTTGCCATCGGTTGGGTCGTCCTGGGCCGCGGGAAAAACGGGACAGATCCATCTCTGGATAAAAAAATTGAAGTCGTTGAACGTGGCGATTTCCAAATGCGTATTAGCGCAACAGGCAACTTGGAACCGCTCATCGACGTAGAAATAAAATCCAACGTGGAAGGCGAAATCATTAAACTCCATGTTCAAAACAGCGATAGGGTTGAAAAGGGCCAAATATTGCTGGAACTGGATCCCGAACTCTATCAAGAAGGGAAAAAACAGGCACAAGCGGATGTCGCAGCTGCCAAAGCACAGGTCAGACAAGCAGAACTAAACATAGAACTCAAAAACGAGCGGCTTGACAGCGAACTCACGCAGGCGGATGCAGATCTGAAAATCGCTCAAGCCAACCTTGAGACCACTAAAGCCACAACGATAACACAAGTCAGTCAGGCAGAAACAAATGTTCAGACCACTAAGAACTCGCTTGCACAGGATACAATCGCCTTAGATCAAGCCGACATCGCGCTTGCACAGGCAAAAATTACGTTGTCTGAAAATGAAGCCTCCCTCAGATCTGCAAAGGTTTCCTTAGATAACGCCAAATCAGAACTCGATCGTAACACGGAACTCTTTGATAAGGGACTGGTTTCCAAAAAGGCATTAGAGGACGCCCAAGCCCAGCACGCCAACGCTGAAGTCCAACACGAAAATGCCATAACACGGGTAGACTCACAGAAACAATCGATCACATCGCAAGAGCGAACGATCAATACACGCGAGACTGCCATCGTAACACGTGAGGCAATATTGGCGAACGAGGAACGAAACCTCGAAAACCTGAAAAAAATGCGGCAGAAGTCAGAGGAGGAAGCACAACTCCGTGTCGACAATTCCGAAACTCGGTTACAAGAACTCATATCGACTTTCGACAATGAAAAATTGCTAACCCAGCAATCCAGGGTCAGTGCTGAAGCAAATAAACTGCGTAGGGAAAGTAATCTAAAAAATGAAGAAGAACGGCTTGATTGGACCACAATCAGGGCACCTATGGCGGGAATTGTTACGCTCCTTGAACTCGAAGAGGGGGAAATCGTGACGTCTGGACGTTCTGCCTTCTCGCAGAGTCCGCCCATTATGACGATTGTGGATCCTTCCAAAATGGTCGTCAAAACCTTCATCAACGAAGTCGATATGGAGCGTCTCCGTCTCGACCACCGCGCAGAAATCAAGGTAGATGCCTACCAAACAAAAACATACGACGGAACAGTCTATGAAATTTCGCCCAGCGGGGCGGAACAGGATAACATCATTTCATTTGAGGTGATGATAGAAGTTAGTGGGTCCCCAGAGGAACTGCGTCCGGGCATGAGCGCAGATGTCGATATCATTACCTATGAAGAAAAAGGGGTGCTCCTACTACCGATTGATGCCCTTATAAATGAGCCTTCGGCGACTGTCACCGCGCAAGTTGATAATACCAAACCCTACAAGGTAAATCAGCCGATTGAAGTCCAGACTGTCAGTGAAAAGATTTTCAGGGGCACTGTGGCAAATGTGGGTTCCAACGATGTTACCATTAGTCTTGATAGTTCCCAACGCGGTATTCGTCCGGGACCAACAACGCTATCTCTTTTGGTGAAAGGTAAAAAGCAAGCAGACGGTATACGCGCCACGATTAATATGTCGAAGGGAAAAGCCGTTATGCTCGATGATGGTAGCAGCAAAGGCACACGCACAGAGGTTGAAACCGGTATGCAGAACGAAACACACGTGATCGTCAAAAGCGGACTCAAGGCAAACGACCGCGTTATTCTGCAGCAACGGAAACCGCCACAAGGTGGGTTCGGTAGATAGAGAACACTGGCTGTTGCCTCGGTCTTCGGATCGAGGCACATACTATAGCTGAATTACCTGTCCATCATACGCGAGATAGGCATCGTCTGGGAGTTCAATGTCCATCTCTTTACACTGCTCCGGAAAATACCGATGATCCAGTCGGTGCATAATATGCGTGAAGTAGGTCTTCCTCGGTTTTAAAGCCGCACTGATTTCCAATGCTTCACCGACTGAAAGATGCGTTGGATGTCTCGGATTGAAACTGAGCGCGTCAATCACCAGCACGTCAACCCCATTCAGTAGGTCTTGCGACGCCTTCGGCAATCGCTTCACATCTGGTAGGTATCCGAAGTCGTCGATTCGATAGCCATAAGTCGGAACGTTCCCGTGTTCAACTGGAATTGGCATAATATCGAATCCATGCAACGCCAGTCGTTCCTTTTCTTCAATCACATTCGGTAGTAGATGTCCGACACCACCACCTTGGAACGTCTCCTTTGTAAACATATAATCGAAGTTGCGTTGTAGGATACCAATCGTCTGCTCAGGACCGTAGATGGGCATATCCATTTGCTGTTTTCGGCACGGCATCACAATGTCGTTCGTTCCACTGACATGATCGGCATGCGAGTGTGTGAAGATAACGGCATCTATCCGCTCAATCCGGTTCCGAACGATCTGATCCATGAAATTGGGACCGAGGTCGAATTGGAGGTGCTTCCCCTCTTTTTCGATATGGATTGATGAACGAGTCCGGTAGTTTTTTGAGTTGACATCCCGCGCGTCTTGGCAGGTTTCGCAGTTGCATTGATACTCAGGAACGCCTGTTGAGGTGCCTGAACCTAAAATCGTAACTTTCATCTTTTAATTTATTACTCCTGGGCGTTGCTCCAAATGTAAAGCAAAGACAAATTATGCCATTTAAGGAGAACCTAATTTCATTACGCAACGATCTCCGGTGAAGTCAGAAACCTTTGAACCCCTAGACCCGGTTGGAATTAACTAAGAACCACTGCGAAACATTGTCCTGTAAACCTCTATAAGCTTGCACAGGGAGCAGTGACCAGATTCCCATAGTTAAAAAAATGATTAAACTTACGTTCCAAGAATGTTTTGTGCTGGCGGATCGCCTCGGGGACACCCCCATGACGGTTATTTCCGCGTCCCGCTTGAAGCAGGGGATGTGCGATGCTTACATTGCTGGCAGCCTGCCGGATGTCAACGCAGCGCTCGTCTTCGACGCGTTTTGTGCAGACGAACCCTGTGGGTTCGGCACTGATGCCGAGGCGTTATGGCAACTTTTAAAAGAGACCCACGGATGGGGGTGTGTCAACGTCGAGAGCACCTGCGCTGCATCTCTCGGGGCACTTATTGAAGCCGACAGGGGCACATCCATCCGTTATTATGGTGATGTCTGTCATGCCCTTTTGGAGCCTGTCCATTGCTATTCAAACGAGGCAGTTCGTCTTCTAACATTAGAAGATACTGTGCGTCTGGCAAAGGCTCCGTCGGAAGTCCAGGGAAACGGTTACAAAACGCACGAAGCACTGCTAACAAACGGGATCGCCGCGGGAGCCGTTGTGGATGGTAATATCGTCGCCATCGCGCATACCTATGCGGAGACTGACCTACATGCCGACATCGGTGTTTCGACAGTCGAGCAGTGGCGTGGAAAAGGGTTTGCGACCGCTGCGGCATTCCTCGTCGCTCGAGAGATTCAGGCAAAAGGGAAAGTACCGGCTTGGAGTTGTGGTGAAGACAACGCCGCTTCACTTCGCGTGGCACAGAAACTCGGTTTCACTGAAGTCGGGCGCCGCACCTATGTCATCCCTATTTTCTAACGACTCTTTAACCCTTTGCTTCTGAGTTGATCTTCTGTTATTACGGAAGTATTCCAATCGTTAAGAGACCTTTGATGACCCCGGAGCGGTTGGAATTAACCGAAAACCATCGTGGAACGAAGTGGAACGATGCCCAGATTTAATCGTTAAAAAAATCGTCCACTTTGTTAATTGCGGCTGCCATCAACCGCGCATGCTCCTCTTGCATATTCACGTTAAACCCAAATCGCAACGCACGACCGAGGATGGATAACGTCTGTGGACACATATCCCGCGAGTACTCAACATCTCCTGTGTAGCGTGGATCTTTCCACGGATATCCAGAAGCGTCGGGCGAATGCTTGAAGAGAATAGAATCCCAATAGGTATAGATATGCCGATCGGGGAAACCTTCGTTGTAAGCCGTGCCGGCGTTCAGCCCCTCACCTTTGAGCGCTTCGGCGTATTTTTTCGCGAGTTCCACATCACGCACAATAATCGCGGCACTAATACCACACTCACCGGTCGGATCATCTACATGTTGACGGATATAACCTTTCGGTGTCTCAGCGAGTTCCGCGGTAAACGCTTTTTTCAGTCTGCGCGTGTGTCCTAAGATGTCCTCTAATTTTGAAAGCTGCACGCGTGCGATCGCCCCCAAAATTTCACTCGTTCGGTAACACTGCCGAGAAAAAGGTTTGTTCTTCCATTCAGAATCACTCATCCACATCGGTAAACCCGGTTCCGCTGCGAAGGCTGCGCGCTCATAGGTGTCGTAGTCATCGCTAAAGACGAGCCCACCTTCACCGCAAGAGATGACTTTGTAGTAGTTAAGACTCCACGCACCTGCGTGTCCCCACGTTCCAGCGTATTTCCCTTTATACTGTCCGCCGACACACTGACAGCAATCCTCAACAACAAAGAGGTTGTGCTTCTGCGCGAGTTCGACAATCGCCTCAAGTCGGCCCGGGACACCTTGCATGTGGACCGGTAAGATAGCTTTCGTATGGGGTGTAATTTTTCGTTCCACATCGGCAATATCTAAACCGAGCGAATCGTCGATTTCCGCTATGACTGGAATCGCACCCACACCGACAATCGCAGCGGCAGTGGCGATAAAAGTGTAGCCCGGAACAATCACCTCGTCTCCCGGGCCGACACCGAGCCCAGTCAGTGCGCAGATGATTGCGGAGGTCCCGGAGTTCACCATCAACGCGTGTTTCGTCCCAAGGTACGCCGCTGCCTCCTTCTCAAAACTGGCTACATTGGAATCCTCAACGAATCGAAAAAGTTTTCCACTGCGCAAGACCTCTGTCACAGCATTGATCTCACGCGCATCTATCACACTGGGCCCGTGCATTCCGCCGGGTACAGAATCGGCAATAACGGGGGTTCCGCCATCTATTGCTAAACGTGCTGGCATCTTTTATCCTCCACAAATCTTAGGACGTAGTTTGCAAACTCACAAAGGAAAATGCGATATATGGTGATACTTTATCAGAAGCATCTGTTTTTGTCAATTATTCTTTTACAACATGCCAGAGCCATTCAATTCTCCCGTAGGAGGGAACTCTGATTCCCGACCTCTTCTGTAGGAGCGAGCTGTGCTCGCGATACTAACTCAGCGCGGATATGAAATTTGTATCCCCGATGCACCCTTTGCCATCAAACCGGTGTCTTTAACTTATAAAGAGGGGTAAGGAGGCTCTCACGTTAAAATGGCAAGAAATACATTACGTGGCGATTACGGTGAAATCATCGGCGACAGTCCACAGATGTTTGAAGTTCTACAACAAATTCGGTAAGTTTGAAAGGGCGCATAACGGAACGCTGTTCCTTGATGAAATCTCGGAGATGCCGCTTTCACTGCAACCGAAGTTGTTACATGCGATTGAGGCAAAGGAGATTGAACGCATCGGTGGCGAAAAATCCATTCCAGTGGATGTCCGAATTTTAACCGCTACCAATAGAGATATCCTGCAAGCCGTTAGAGATGGATTCTTTCGTGAGGATATCTACTATCGGTTGGAGGTTGCCTCTATTTCCCTGCCGCCGCTGGCAGGACGACAGGCGGATATTGAACCGTTAGTAGCACACTTTCTGAAAAAACATCGCGGGTCCTATGAATCGGAAGTTCCACAAATTGCTCCAAGTGCATGGGTTCTCCTCAAAAGCTATCCGTGGCCCGGAAATGTGCGGGAGTTGGAAAATGTGATTGAACGTGCCGCTTACCTCATTGATGGGCAGACGCTTTTACTGGAACATCTACCCGAAAAACTTCGGACGTATCAAAACCGTCTTGTGGATATCCCTGAAAGACCGTATCTCTCTGAAAATGGTCAGAGCCTTGACATTCCACTCGGCGTGACACTTAAAGTGGCGACAGAAATGTTCGTCTGTCAAGTGTTAGCACGGTTTGACGGAAACCGGACAGAAACTGCGGCATCATTTTTGATGTGAAGTGTAGTGAATAGCACCGATAGCCGCAAGATGTTCAGCGTTTTTTTCGGATACGCACGTCGGTGCTTGACACTGATCAGCGACACCGCAAAAAACGCCAGCCCCTGTCTTTTTAAGTTAGAGTTTGTTTCACTTATAACTTTAGGATATTTACCCTATTTAATCAACTTTTTTGGCGAAGGTATTGGTATATAGAAAGGAAAAAATACACGCACATTGGAGCCTTCGCTGTCAGTGGTCGGACATTTTATGCTGAATACAAGTGGAGGCTTTTTAAATGGAAACCCGGCGATCCCGAATGGACAGACACAGGACTTGTTGATATCGATATTCTATCTGCAGTGGCTGTTTCCGACAAAATCGTCTATTTCGGTAGTTCAAATGGAAAATTGTTCCAATCCCTTGACAGCGGAGACTCCTGGAAAGACATCACCTCAACGCTGCCGATCCCCTTTGCGCATTTCAAGGACATGACCTTCGCAGGTTCAGCGATTTGTATCGCAACCGACACAGGTGTCCTCATCTCACATACTGGAGAACACTGGCGGGTCATCACCGATAAAAACCGAACTCATACCGTCATAGACAAATTCGCCGTAGACGGCACGACACTCTACGGTGTCGGTGATAGCGGGGCATATCGCTTAGACCCGCACAGCAGGTGGGAACTGCTTTCTTCAGACGTTCCCAAGAGTCCTATTGCCTCTCTCGTTATCAGTAATGGTCGACTTTACGCCGGAACCTACGATCGCGGCATGTTCCACATCTCGCTTGAGAAGCAAATGGATATAGCCAACTCGTTCTGATAACCGATTTCAAATTTTTCCCCATTATGCACCCTTTCGGACAGAAAACGTGTCTTTAATTATAAAAGGTAGCGTGTGTAGATACCATATTTACTAAAGTTTGGACAATTTGTGTGTTCTTCATAAACACACCGACTTATGGGGGAGGCTCCCAAATTGCCCGGCATCCTCCCCCCGCCTTCGTACCCAACGCCTTCCTCCACCACATCCTCTGACAACTGATAACCCGCGACTATTTGAATGTATACGTAATTAGAGGACTACCATAAAGCATCCTACCTACGCCACCACCTCTTTTTATCTTGATACCTCGCAAGCAGTTTTGAAATCTCCCTCGCCTTTTTGTCCAAACGCAATACCGTCTCGCACGCTTCGATCACTTTCTGTTTAATATTCTCATCTTGGGTAGCCTGATAGGCGTGGTGGTAACTTTGTGCGACAGCGGAATGGTACGCCACGAGGTCTATGCCTTGAGGAACTTCGGTCGGAAGTTGTGCAAGCATCCCAACTGCCGCGTCCCATGCCTCTGCTTCGGCGTAACAGATAACCTGTTGGTAGCGTAGATGGTCTTGTGACGGATTTAACCAATACGCCTGCTCATAACACGTCCCCGCTTCCGGGTAAGCTGCATTGGCGACGTGCAGCTGCGCAAGCTCCGTATAAAAAACAAAGAGTCCGCTCTCTGCTATTGTGTAAAGTGAGACGCCAGTGCTGACGAGCCAATCTCTCTCCAAAAGGAAATCAATCGCTGAGTTCCGCTCCTCCTCTGTGATTTGGATATCGGTGAGGAGATGCTTTGCGACAGCAGCGTTCGGAAATATCTTGGTGCGGCTCTTCAGTAACGGATACGCCTGAACCGCTTTGTCCATCGTGATGAGCTTAATCCCCGTCGCAATACGGAAGAGCGATACAATCTGATCGCTATTTTTACGGGACATCTCCTCAGCGATCACCTCCCGATTCTCTGAAAAATGCTGGTTGAGTTCCTCAATCGCATCGCGAATCTCAGTGTCGCTTGGCGCGAGTTGATGTGCTTTCGCTAAAAACCGTTGCGCCGTGAAGAGTTCTCTCCACGTCCGATAAATTGTTCCGAGTCGAAAATTAGCGAGTGCGAGCGTTGACGTATCATCTGTTGTGTTGAGGATGCTATCGTAGGCTTGGATGGCTTCGGCAAGCTTACCTTCGCTTTCCAACGCTTGCGCATCGGTGATTGTGTCTGACATAAGGAGGGCTGTTCCTTAAGCGTTGCTTGAATTTTTATCGAACGCTTTAAATTTCATCGTAGTAGCTATGATTGGTATGGTGAGGAAGACACCCTTTATGCATTGGGTTCCGAAACCCATTCCTCTGTCGCTTCGGCGAATTCTTTGGATAACTCCTCAGAAATTGTCTGCTCCAAGAGCTCAATCAGATCCTCACGGAATTTAACCCAATCGTCACCGCGACGGGTAAACCGGTGCCTATCCCCAATTTCAACAAACATCGTGTCGTTTGGTTCAGACAGGGACTCAAAATAACGTCTAATGTTCATAATTACTCTCCTTTTGTTTTTTATTATAACCATTCATGCATTTCCCAACCAGATGCGAGTGCTTTCTCACGGAGTGCTTTTCCCGGATTCACAACGACCGGATTCCCAACACATTCCAACATAGGCAGATCGGATTGACTGTCGCCGTAAGCGTAGCTGTCTTTCAATGAAATGCCGTGTCGTTCAGAGTAGGCTTGCATTGCCTTTGCTTTCTCTTCCCCAATGAGGGGCACGGTTGTCAATTCACCCGTGAACTGTTCGTTCTGTTCGTGAAGTTGTGGTGCCAATACAGAATCAACATTGAGGAAGTCCGCTATCGGCTGGACAATGAAATCAAGCGAACCCGTTACGAAAACGACGGGAGTGCCTTGCTCCTTGTGTTCCTGAATTTGGGCTATCGCGGCAGGGAAGATCTTCGGACGCAGGTAAGCCTCGAACATTTCGATAGACAATTCCTTGATCTCGTCGACATTCATCCCGCGATAGTTACGATAAAATGTCTCATTGAAGCGGGGACGACTGATCCTATCCAAAATTAAGTAGTAGACAATTTTGGGTAGAAATCCAACGAGCCACAGATACTTTAAAAGGAATGGCGTTTCTTTGAACCGCATCCAGATATAGTAATGGACAATCGTGGACTTCAACAAAGTGCCATCCACATCAAAAAATGCCACTGTTTTTAAAAGTTTCGGGTTCGGATCTGACATAGTAACGTCCTAAGAACCTTCCTGTTATCTCAGCATGGCTCCAAGTTTAGCAACTCGATTTTGTGCCAATTCCAAAAATTCCTGGTATCTGTCGGGATTGATCGGCGTTTTGTCCTGCGGTCCCCAATCCTCCGGCGGGAAGGTAAACGGTTCACCAAAAACGATACGCACAGGATGTTTCTTAGGTAAGTTCTGTCCCTTCGGTAACGCGTGGTAGGTTCCGTCAATATAAGCCGGTATAACCGGGACGTTAGGCGTATAGATGAGCAAACTAAGCACACCCGGTTTGAAAGGTTGAAGTTTACCATCAAGGGAACGTGTCCCTTCAGGAAAGATGAGCAAGCCGTTATTTTCTGACATCACCTCGTTCGCTGCCCTGAGATCCTGTAGAAACTCAGTAAAATTCCCCTCCCGTTCTATCGGCAGCGCGTTAAGGCACGTCCCAGCAAACCAACCTTGAAAACGGGTCGCGAACCAGTAATCTCGGGCAGCGAGCGTCCAGAGTCGGTACGCCTTCGTTCCGAGCGCAGTAATCACCGTTAAAGTATCAAGGTGACTTGTGTGATTCGGCATAATAATATAGGGTTTATCCTGTGGAATATGCTCAAGCCCGTAGCATTTCAATGAAAAATAGTTCCGATAGATGCCGGTAATCACGGTGCGAAACGCACGGGCATACCACCGAGGCACCTGCCTGAACTCAGGCTTTCCGACCTCGCGAGGCTTCTCTTTCTCTCTTGCGATGTCCGTGGGAAACGTCTCGATTAATGTGACAACATCACCGACCGTCTCTAAATTGGCGAGTAACGCATCAGGAATTGTTTCACCCAGTCTGGATTCAAGGACCAGTAGAAGATCGAGGCGCGTGAGTGAATCAAGCCCTAAGTCGGTATCTAAACGGCTCTCCCGCTGAATTTGGTGTGCCGGCATGCGTGCCAATCGTGCGAGGGTAGAGAGGATTTCTTCTGGTATGTCCGATCTGGGTGCAGCACTATCTACATCCGCGCTGGGATTCTCCTGAAGGTCTGCCATACTTTTAATATGCGCCTCCAAGCTACACCTTAGACGTTGTCGATCTATCTCCCCATCCGCAGTCTTTGGTAGGGGATCGTTCCAGAAGTGAGATTTGTGGAATTGTTGGTAACTCGGTAGCTGCTTTGCTCGCGCCTGAAGGTAGTGCTGAATTTCCGTTTGCGTTTCCTCGTCGGGAGTTGTCGGCACAATCACGGCATGTATACCCATATCCGACCCGTCTTCATGCGGAATGCCGAGGACACACATTTCAGAAATGGTTTCCGAACTGTCTCGATAGAGTGCCTCCAATTCAACGGGATAGACATTCTTTCCAGATGCGGGAACGATAATGTCCTTGCAATGTCCAGTGAGATAGAGGTAGCCATCCGCGTCCATGTAGCCCAAATCGCCTGTGTAGAGCCATCCGTTGCGAATAGCCTTTTCTGTAGCATCCGCGTTCTGATAGTAGCCCTTCATCGTACTCGGTCCCTTAGCGATGATCTCCCCGATACCATCACTGCCCGGATTCTTGATTTGAAGTTCCACGCCTTCTACCGCTGGTCCTACCGAACCCCGCTTACTTTTTAGATATGGATTGACACTGAGAACGGGTGCTGTTTCAGTCATTCCGTAGCCTTGGTAAAGGGTCATACCGAATTTTTGAAATCCGTCGTAGATCGCATCGGAAAGCGAGGCACCACCACTAACGAGGACGCGTATTTCACCCCCCATGACCGCTTGTGCTTTTTTTGCCAATGTCTCACCCGGTGTATCTGCTCGCGATGCTTGTCGTTCAATTGTGCTTTGAAGCATCTGAAAAAGGCGTGGAACGCCAATAAAAGCCGTCGTCTTTGCCTCACGCATTGTCTTCAGAAGTGTTGTAGGACGAAGGGCATTGACGTAAGTCGCCGTCGTGCCGCTGTAAAGTGCCATCAGTAAACTACAGGAGAAACTCAAGGCATGATACAATGGAAGTGCTGACAGGATCCGCTCGGTGTCTGTCGGTGGGAGGGCTTTTGCCACTGCTTGGACATTGGAAATAAAGCCGCCGTGCGTGAGCATCGCACCTTTCGCTTCAACAGTAGTTCCCATTGTAAAGATAATCGAAGCAACGGTGTCTGGAGAGACGTCTACATTCGGAAAATCGGCAGGAATCTCGGTGGTTGGGGCTTCGTGCACCCTGGCATCGGAAACTCCCACAATTTCACAGTTCTTATTGATGTTTTGTAACATCGTCTCTGGCGTTGATAGGATTTCCGCATCCGATTTTTCTAATACGCTTTCGGAGGCTAAAATCGATTTCGCAGTAGTGAACTTGGCGATTGCCAAAATTTCATGGGCGGGTGTTTGCGCGTCAAGCGGAACAACAGCGATACCTATTTGGATAGCTGCAAGGTAAGCGATACACCATTCGGGCTGGTTTTCAGAAACTAATATCACGCGATCGTCTTTTCGCAAACCGCTTTTCCAGAGCTGCCACGCGACTTGGCGCGACAAGGTATACGTCTCCGCGTATGTATACACTTCCCATCCGCTTTCGTTTGCCATCTGCAGCGCGATTCTATCTGGGATTCGCGCGGCTTGCATTTTAATCAGGTCTACGATCGTTTTGGGGGCAATCCGTTTGAGGGCAGTCGCGGACTCCTCGGACTCGTCTTGCGAATTCGCTTTCTCCTGTTTGGCAGAGGAAGATGCTTCTGTATCGTTCGCTGTGTTATTTTCAATCTTCAACACATGTCTCTTTATGCCAGGGATATGGATCTCTTGGAAATATCGCTTCCAATGGATCCTTGAAACATCGAAGTTAAAACGCTGCTGTTCTGTCGGTGAAAGCGCCTCGTAAAGCCCTTGGGTTTTCTCGGTCTCAAATTCAAAGTTAGTCCGCGTGTAAGGGGCATAGATTCTGATGTAATGCAGGAGTGCTTTGATACCGCTCTGCTTCAGGACAAGGTGACGGCGTTTCCGCTTAGCCGCACGTATCGGAAGTTTGCCAAGGGTCTGAACGGCAAGATCGACCAGACGCATACGACTATCCAATTTTCGCTGAAATTCCGCTAAGCTCGGATATTTCCAAATTGGGACCGCAACCGGTTTTCCGTCCTCTACCATTGGATATTTCATAAAATATTCGTAGGTTGCTTCAAAGATACCTCGAAAATAGAGCGGATTCTGCGTCCCTGTCGCGACATGATACACTTCAAGACCGCGGCGCTTTGCAGTCGCCTCAGCAGCTGCCAAGATAGCATTCACTACAAAATCGACAGGGATAATATCGAGGATTATGTCTGGATCTGCCGGGAAATCCGGGAGTCGTCCTTTCCCAAAACCCACGATCAGAGGTTCGCACATCCGAAATCCGCCGAGCCATCCGGGTTCAGGCTCATCAAAACTACTCTCAATAATTGAGGGACGCACGATAGCAGTGGGCAGTTCGCCGCGCAATTCCATAACCATCTGCTCAGCGAGGAATTTCATATAGGTGTAAGTATCGTTCCATCCGCGCGAACGAGCGTGCTTCAACCCTTCCTCAACCAAGCGTTCCTCAAGCCATTCTGCCTTCAACTCCTCGATCTGTGCCGCAAGTCCCTTACGCGTTCCTTTTATTTGTGCCTCCGCTTCTTGCTGAAGGTTAACGAGAGTTTCAGGCGATTCGGCTTCAGCACGGATAGCAGCACTCAGGGAAAGCAACCCTTCGATCTCCTCGGAGAGCGTTTCAGGGATAGGCATGCCAGTTTTTTCGCGGTGTTGTCTTGCGTAGTGTGCGTATGCCAATGGAAGTTCTTCAGGCACGCGTCCCGGTTTGTCGCCGCAAACGTAGGCTGTTGAGATGTGGAGAAACACAGCATCCGGGCAACCCTTGGCAAAGTTGACGACATGTTTGGCAGCGAGGGCATTCCCCCACAAAGAATCATCGAAAGGTGGATCAAAATCTACAAGGCCCGCGATATTGATAAAAACCTGGACTTCGTTCTGGAGTCTTTGGTATTCCGCATCGCTGAATCCAAGACGCTCGTGCGTGAGATCACCCTCAACAGCTGTCAATTTCTGCTGCGCCCATGCATCAAAATTGTCGCCGTGTAGCCGACGAAGGGAAGCAAAAACGTCGGAAGTGAGAAGCTCATTTTCTAAACGTTCTTGAGCGGAAGTGTGTTTTCCAGTTGTATCCGTGCGACTTCGAATGAGAAGATAAATCTTTTGAATATCGGGAAGGGCAGTTAAAATTTTTGCGACCATCGGTTGCCCCAAAAATGCGGTGCCACCAGTAATAAGCAGAACTTTTCCCCGAAAAAAATCAGTGATTGACATAATTCTCTTTTCTGTGTCATGATAGATATGTGAACGTTTTTAATTGTGCCTTGCGGATGAATAACGCTGGTTTCGACTTTGACGTGCCATTCTCACGAGCCGCCCGCGTGTTTTTGCGAATCAACGCTGAATGCGCGTGTGGCATTCAGCGGGGTGTTTCTGCGTATTGTTGCGGGCTACGGTTTTGGTTTAATGTTCATTTTCCACCAAGAGCCCGCTTGTAATGGCATGGAGAGCGGTCCAGAGGCACATAAATTAAAAGCCTTGCATTGTTCTCAACTTATATTTGTGAATTTCGTCTAATCTTTCGGTAAATCACCCAAAACGCAGTTTACAGGTTTCCAACATCTTATTAAAAATAACACATTTTCTATAAAAAGTCAAAGGCTGAATAGATAATGCTACCAGAAGCAGAGAAGTTACAGTTTTTACAAAAGACGGAACTTTTTGCAGAACTCCCACAAACCGAATTAAAAGCGATCTGTCATATTGCCAACGAAGTCGCGTATCCAGCCTATTCAACGCTCTTTGAGGAGGGAGATGAAGGCGATTCGCTTTACTTATTGGTGGAGGGTGAAGTCAGTATCATCAAGGCAGGAACAGAAGTCTTGTTCTTCAATGAAAAGGGGTACTGCCTCGGAGAAATCGCCCTGATTGACAATAAACCGCGGAGTGCTACAGTTAAAACAGTAAAACCCACACAATTTCTGCGGATCACGAGAAGCGATTTTTACAACGCTATGGCACGAGAACCGCGAATTGGGAGTGGGATGTTCCGGGTCTTGAATGAGAAAATCCGACGCGACCTTGAGATCCAGATGAGTGCTATCCGTAAGGAGGTGGCGCAGGAAGAATCAATGCGGCTTGCCGCTGAAGTTCAAAAATCTCTCCTCCCAAATAAAGAAATAGCGCAACGCCACGTCAGTTCCTCCGGATATTGCCGACCCGCGAATAGCGTCGGCGGTGATTATTACGACTATATGGAACTCCGGGACAATAGCGTCGCCATTTTTCTCGGTGATGTCATGGGGCACGGCTATCATTCGGCGATGGTTGCTGCAATGACAAAAAGCTGCTTGCAAACACAGCTCCGTTTCGATGCTTCTGTGCCGGAAGTCATGAAAGCCATTACCCGTGTCACAGAAGAAGATGCCCAGGCTTTTATCTACATGACCTGCTGTTATCTTATCATTCACCCCGATAATCGGTTGGAGTTCGCCAATGCCGGGCACCCGCAGATGCTCCTCTATCGTGCTGAACAGAACGGCATCAAGCGTGACGATACGGATCTCATTGAGTTAGAATCCTCTTTTCTCCCGGTCGGTATTTCAATGTCCGACACCCCGACGCAATACTACAGTTCTGAAGTAGAGTGGTATCCGGGGGATCTGTTGGTCCTTTATTCAGATGGGATCACAGAAGCATTCAATCCTAACGCCGAAATGTATGGATTCGACAGGTTCACAGAACTCATTTCGCAAAAACGACATCTGTCCCCTGAAGAGATAAAGACAGAGATTCTGTCCGACCTGCAGGCACATCAACAGGACGAAAGTGCCAATGATGACATTACGTTGGTCGTCGTGAAGTTTTTGTAAGAGTCAGGATTTACGCAGTTCCTCTTAAAGTCCCCCTGATAAGGGGGATTTAGGGGGTTAAATCCCTGAGATAACACCTTTTTTCGTAAAATATCTCGCTTTTTTGCTCAATTTGCGTAAGTCCTGAGGGATCAGTTAAAAGAGGCTTTTGTTAAGCGACCACCTCTTCACTGAAAACCGAACTGACTGCTGACAACTATTCTACTTGAGTTGGCTGACGGCATAATGTATGATATTTTCCATGAGTGCTTTGTTCAAGGAAGTGGTATATTGGCTATCGTTACGAAGGCTGGTGATAATGTATAATCCCTTGCCATACCGTCTCGCTCCAACAACGAGTTCCTGAGTGTCCTCGGTCGTCGCAAAAATTTCATCGCGTCGGTGCCAGTCTACCCATGCGTCATCAACAAGGATTTTGCCGGACTCAATTTTGTTGGGAGTGGAGAAAAGGGAGGTGCCTTTTTCAGTAACAGCGAAATGTTGGGTGGGTGGGCTTTCAACGCCTTTCAACTTACCTTGCAGCCACCCGATACCGCACGGTTTCTCAGCACTGCTATCCTGTCCCGTAACGACGACAATACCACCCTTTTTCACAAAGGCTTTAATCTTCTTTTCTACTTCACTCGAAAGGAGGTAGTGTCCGTAACTCGAAATCTCCTCGTATCCGATCCACAGAATGTCGGCTTTTTCTAATTGCGGTAACGCATGTGCTCTGGTGGATTCATGCACCAAGGCACGTTTGCCGACTTTTTTGACGGCACGCAGTGCCATATATTCATACGTTGCTGTATTCGTATAGACGGGGCTTTGACTCCATGTTGTATCTGTGCTATTTCCTGTGAGTACCAGAACTTTGATGGCATCTTTCGGGGCGGCAACCCACATTTTACCGGCTAACATGTCGAGAACAATCGCTTGGAATGCTTTTGTCTTGCCATCAAAAGTCCGTGACATCATCGGGTCGATGTGCGTAAAGGTCCACCAAGCGCCACTGTATCCACCGCGATAGGCACGCATCTGAAACCACGTATTGTCAATGAAGCACATACTGTCTATGCCATAATGTTCACGATAGAAAACAATGATAGGCATGCCCGCTTTGAGGAGTCTTACCATCTTCTCCGGCGAGGTGCCTCGTTTGTAATGTCCCGTGGCGAAGTTCATCTTGATTTCCTTGAGTTCGCTTTTCCCTTTGACGTCTTTTTTCACAGTAACAACGCCTCGTAAACGTTTCTGGTCAACACTCTTTACTTCGCCAAAGACGATGTTCGTACAAGCATCAAGGACTTCACGAATGGTATACTCGCGCTCAATAAAAGCCGGTGCCGTTGGCGCGAAAAGTAATCCGATAAAACAGAACCCTAACCCTAAAGCAATGAGGTTATATGTAAAGCGCATAATGGAATCCCCTTCTATATCTGCCAGATTTTCTAAGTAACAAGTATTGTATTACATCTCTATTGAATTTTCAACCATTTTCTGCCTCGTTCACAAGTTATGCCAGGATTGAAACGCTCTCTTTTCGTGCAGCGCGCGCGCCAAAACTTTCAGTTAAAAGACACACGATTCACATCAGCACAAATCTGTGATGCCGCTACTTACATCGGATTTCTGATCTTTGTTCTTGCCCTACCGTTCGGTTATTCGACAGCATTCCTCAACATCGGACTTTCGTTTGTACTGTTTGGATGGGTAGGACGCATCATTGTAGGGACGCGGTCACCTCGTTCCTACAATTGGCAGCGCACGCCGCTTGACATTCCCATCTTGCTGTTTCTCGGATTGGGGGTGATAGCCTCACTGCTTGCGCCACATCCGGCTACCAGTAGCCTCGGCTATTTTTGGAAACATCTCCGGGCAATCCTGCTCTTTTATGCGGTTATTCACAGTCGATTGGGCACTCGATGGCGACATATTGTCATCGCTTTCATCGTCGCTGCGGGGCTCTCCTCCGCCCTCGGACTCTATTATTACGCAAACGATACGCGCTTGGCAATGGATTTCATGGGGAGAATTGGGTTACAATTTCAGGAGGAACTCGCTGCGGGTGAAGGCACAAATTTACAAATGTCGGATGAATTACGCGCCGAATTGCGAAATTGCAATGTACCGCTCTCTCAAACCGCAACGTTTGTAACGCCAAAGCAACCCGACGAATGGCGTATCGATGACCCCGCGCGAAACAGACGCTATACCGTCCGTAAGGGTGAAACGCATCTGATGGTGTATATGATCGAGCAACGGCTCACCGGAACCTTCAAGATGCCGAATGACTTGGGGGCATATCTCGCCCTCACACTCCCTTATGTTATGGGCTACTTTGTAGCCGGCTGCAGCTGTCTCATTTTCCACGCAGGACGGACGGAAGCACATGGAAAATCACAACGTTTCTCGATTGGCGTGATCGTGGGAGTCGGTGTGGTTTTAGCACTGATGGGAGCAAATTTGGCGTTGACGCTGACGCGCGCAGCATGGGTGAGCGTCGCCGTTGCAGTCGTTTGTATCGGAGGCTATTGTGGTGTAAAGACTTTATTTAAGCGTGTTTCGTGGAAGAGAAGCCTGCTGGGGGTGACGTTTATAAGTGTTGTGTTTTGTGTGTTGATCGTGAATGGGAAAATAATAGGTGTCGTTCCTCGACATATCAAGGAACGCATCGAAACGATGATCGTACACCCCGCGGGTTTCATGGGTGAACGTCCACAATGGTGGCGCACCTCGCTTGAACTGATTCAAAAATACCCGCTTACTGGCATCGGGCTGGGTAGGTTTCGCTATGAGTATCAACACAACGGACCGGAGGAGCAGTACTATATACCCTATCACGCCCACAATATCTACCTACATATCGCCACAGAGCAAGGCATCCCATCGCTTTTTCTGTTCTTGTGGATGCTGACAATTATGTGTCAGCAGGTTTTTCTTATGCGAAAGACCAACGATTTTTGGCAGCTTGGAACCTTCATCGGGGCAAGGGGTTTCCTAATCTCTGCGCTTGTTTACGGACTTGCAGATAATATTCTACATCAACGCACAGTGTTGCTTTTCTATTTTATACTTGGCATAATTTTTTACACACAACTCTCTCAGGACAAAAAACATGAAACCTCGGAACCCGATTAATATATCATCTGTAACGACCTATCCGCTGCAGAACCGTATCAACAAGGTCTCTGTCCGTGATTTCGCGACACCACCGGAAGTAGAGATAGACCTGTCCCAATTTCTATCGAGTCTGCCGAACATCCTCAAGGGGCAGGAATTCTTGGCGCTCGTTGACGATATTGTTGCTGCCCATCGGAACAAGAAACCGATCCTCGTGATGATGGGCGGGCATGTCATCAAATGCGGATTGAGTCCATTCTTAATTGACTTAGCAAAACGTGGTGTGGTTACTGGGTTCGCATTTAACGGCGCAAGTAGCATTCACGATTTCGAGATAGCGCTTATCGGAGAGACCTCAGAGGATGTCGCCGCCTATCTCCAAGATGGGCGGTTCGGGATGTGGGAGGAAACTGGACGCTTGATGAACACAGCGACGCAGCACGCCGCAGATACAGGGATCGGGATGGGTGAAGCACTCGGTGGGCAACTCGTTGAGCGGGACGCGCCCTATAACGCATATAGCCTGCTTGCTGCCGGCATCCAATACGATGTTCCAATCACGGTGCATGTCGCTATCGGCACGGATATTATCCATCAGCATCCGTCTGCGAACGGTGCCGCTATCGGCGCAGCGAGTTTCACCGATTTCCGACTCCTAACGACGTTAGTGACGGATCTGGAAGGGGGTGGCGTTGTGCTGAATTTGGGGTCGGCGGTCATATTGCCTGAGGTGTTTCTGAAGGCATTGACGATCGCTCGGAATTTAGGACATACCGTGTCCGAGTTTACCGCTGCCAATTTCGACATGAATCAACAATACCGTCCGGTAGAGAATGTCGTCAAACGTCCAACAGAGATGGGAGGTAAAGGGTATACATTCACAGGACATCATGAGCTGATGATTCCGCTTTTGACGCAAGCAGTTTTGTCTCGCTTGTAGATGGTGTGGTGTGTTTGTATTCCTGAAGTTCTATTAAAAAGAAAAAGCGTGCTATTGAAGCACGCGCCTCAGGATACGCATAAAATTGGCGTTATGCTACAGAAACGGCGATGGACTATTCCCCATTTGAAAAACGCATCAGGGAACCATTTCTGAGTCTTGATGTTCTTTTCATCTCCACCAACGATGCCTGTAGAGCCCGCAATTTCGGCAGGGACGGGATGTGCAAATAGATCCGCAAGAGTTTACCCCGCCTGATGCTATCTATGTGCTCACAATCTTCCAAGATCTCCTGATATATCGAATGATGCATCTTCAATTCCCCTAATCTTTATTTTTCTATAACGAGATCGCTGTAAGAAACCGCAATCGGATCCACAGCATCCAAATGAAGAACAGTTTTAATGTGTTGATGCTCCCGTATCGCCTCGGCTTCGGTCTGCCCCCGAAACACTGTCTCCAATTCGACAAATCGCCCCAAATCAGCAACTGTATCGAGATGGATGCGGGTATGGTTGAACATCCAGATGTCCCGTTGTTTTTTTACAATTGTTTTAACGCCAAGTGCAACAGTTAGCAGGCTTTTGAGGGACCCCGGATCCGCAATTTCGCTGAGTTGGTATTGACTGTAGCGGGAGCCGTCTTGGTTTGGACGTTCATAATAAATGAGCCACCCCTCAGACAACCCCTTCGCTTCGCGCAATTTAAGCCGCGGTTCACAGGTTTCTGATGTTGAAGCGTCTTTTACGTGCTTTATATGAAAATACGTATCAATTTGGTGGACGGTTTCATGATGTATCGCATTTAAGTCAGATAGTTTTGGATAGAGTCCGTCAAGCGACTGAAACTGCCCTTTAAATTCTAAATTTTTTGCCATGTCATTCAATTTCTCCGAAATCTTCATCGGATTGGAAACTATCGACACACGATCGATTGCAACGCTCTCCGTGTGCTAACAACCAGCAGACGCGATGCTTCAATTTAAGCGAGCTGATGAGACAGGTACGCAACTGCTCCGGGTCAAAATCGCGCCCTACCAAGAAACTGTAACTCCCCCACCGCATGGCTTCTCTGCCTCTACCGTTATGCGGAACAATCGTAATGATCTTGACGTAGGGCTGATATCTCTTAACATATTCAAACAATCGCGACCGCGAACGACGGGTACAATCGGCAATTATCATACGATATTTATGTAATTTCAGCAAACCGATGGCTTCCGAGGTCCGTTCTGGAAGATCGCACCCGTAGCCTTCGGAATGGAGCAGGTTTCTCACCTTATCGTGTAAATCGCCATCGCGTGAAACGAGCATCACATCGCCTTCCAATTCAGAGATGCTGAAGTCCTCCTGAATGTCAAGCGGAATGAGTGCCTCGTCCACCTGTCGGTCGAGGCTTCGCCGCGCTCGCCGCATTCGACCCTCTACGCGATCAATTCTTTCATCTAAGTCTGGGAGTGGCTTAAAAAATTTTCTCATCACTTTTAATTTTAGCGCACTTTATGCCATATATCAAGGAATTTTTGTTGATAAAAACTGCGGGATCCTCTAAAATCTCAATAACAGTTGTCAGTTATCGGCAGGCAGTCTTTCTTCTTCACCAAAGATCACAAGCCTGAAACGTAGTGGAAGGCGACGCTATGGAAATAACGATCAATGTGCAAACCGACCTCATTAAACCGCAAGGAAAATTAAAAAGTGTCTACACCACAACTGCCCGTTCCTTCACATTTCGATGTCGGTCAGGTGAGCCAAGTCTGGCGGATTCCGTATCAAGAACGCCAACACGAGGCGCAGGCATGGGCCCAGGAACATACAATCCAGCCTGCCTTCGAGGATACGCTTCGGACGTGTTTGCTGCTCGTTGATGTCCAAAACACGTTCTGTATCCCCGATTTTGAACTCTTCGTCGGCGGTAGATCCGGAAACGGCGCGGTAGCGGACAATATCCGTTTGTGTCAGTTTATCTACCGTAATCTCTCACATATTACCAACATCGCTTGCACGCTGGACACGCATACGGCGATGCAGATATTCCACGAAATCTTCTGGATCAACGACGCTGGGGAGCATCCAGCACCCCTACAGACGCTAATTACACAGGCTGATATTGAAGCAGGCAAATGGCGTGTCAACCCCGCTGTTGTCGGTAGCGTCCGTCTCCCATCCAACGTCCCAGAATCCAATCCATACGCATGGCTCAAGGCGTATGGTGAACACTATGTCAAAACCCTTACCGCTGATGGGAAATATCCACTCGCGATATGGCCCTACCATGCAATGCTCGGAGGGATTGGGCACGCGGTTGTCTCTGCAGTTGACGAAGCCTGCTTTTTCCACGCCATCGCTCGCAAGACGCAGATACATTATGAGATCAAAGGGCAGAATCCATTGACTGAAAACTATTCCGTCTTGCGTCCGGAAGTCCTAGACGATCCTGATGGAATACCGATTGACCGAAAAAATAGTGCCTTTCTTCAAACACTTCTCGGATACGACCGCGTAATTATCGCTGGACAGGCAAAAAGCCACTGTGTCGCTTGGACCGTTAGCGATCTGCTGACAGAAATTCAGCAAACGGATACGGAATTAGCCAAGAAAATCTATCTGGTAGATGACCTGACTTCACCCGTTGTTGTGCCTGGGATAGTGGACTACACAGAACCTGCAGACGAAGTTTTCGCCAAGGTTTCAGATGCCGGAATGCACGTGGTGCAGTCAACTGAACCGGTCGAGCGTTGGACTTAGACAAACAGTCGCGAGGCACCGCGCGCGACGCCAAAACAAAATATGGAGGAGATCCGCTATGGGGAATGGACAGACACAATTGGGAACCTTCGCGCGATTGTCAGGGATGATGTTTCTGCAGTTCGCGATATGGGGCGCATGGGCTGTGCTCATTGCTGGGCACATGCAAAATCTTGGGTTCTCCGGTAAACAGATTAGCTACGTCTTCGGAACGACTGCTATCGGTTCGATAATTTCTCCAATCATCGCAGGGTGGGTCGCCGATCGACTCATGCCGGCGCAAGTCTTTGCCGCAATTTCGCACCTCCTTGGCGGTGTCTGCTTGCTTTTCGCATGGAAACAGACGAGTTTCCCGATGATGTGGGGCGCAATTTTCCTGCACGCCGTTCTCTATATGCCAACGATCGCGCTGACAAACGCCATCGCTTTCCACCACATGGGACAGTCGGATAAGTTCGGAAACATACGCGTCTTCGGTACCCTCGGCTGGATCGCGATTAATTGGATATTGAGTCTATATCTCCGATTCTGGGAAGGACAAGAGACAACCCTGCCGCACGTTGGGGATTGCCTTCTCTTTGGAGCCGTCCTGTCGTTTATTATGGGTGCCTACTGCCTGACGCTGCCGAATACGCCACCCAGCAAGGAGGCAAAAAATCCTTACGCCTTCCTTGAAGCGTTCTCCCTTGTGTCAAACCGAAACTTCGCCGTGCTACTGATTATCTCCTTCGTCGTTGCGATTGAACTCCCCTTCTATTACAACCTGACGTATCTGTTTCTAACCGAGGCAGAACACGGGATCGGGTTAGCAAATAGTACTGCCAATTTAGCGATGAGTCTCGGTCAAGTCGCTGAGGTCCTGCTGATGCTCCTCCTATTTCCGTGTCTGCGCCGGTTTGGTATGCGGTTTACTATCTTTCTCGGTATCCTCGCGTGGCCCGTTCGATACGCCATCTTCGCTATCGGTCAACCCGTATGGTTGGTCGTGGGGGCGCAAGCATTACACGGTATCTGTTACTCGTTCTTCTTTGTGGGGGGAATGATCGCTGTCGAACGGCTAAGTCCACAAGATATCCGTGCGAGTTCTCAATCCCTGCTCCTCTTTGTCACGAACGGATTCGGAATGTTAGTAGGGCACATTGTCAGCGGACGTGTACATGACTTCTTCGCTTATGCAGAAGGTGGACACGCGTGGGCGAAAATCTTTATGGTGCCAATTGTTGTAACAGTTCTCGCTGCAATCGTTTTCATCCTGTTATTCAACGAACAGAAATATCAGTCGGATGCAGATGCAATCGAACAAGACCCTGCGGGCACATAATGGTTCTCGGATTTCGGTTATCAGTATGTGGCAGCTGCAAAGATTTTATATTCCACGATGGTTTCTGGTAAAGTTAGTGACCCTTCATAACCTAATGTAGGTTCTCTACTTAGGTGGAAACCACTGCGAAACGTAGTGGAGCAGTGACCAGATTCCCATAGTTAAAAAAATGTTTGATGTCCGAGCACCCCTCTTCCTAATTCTACTCGTTGCGATGCCTGTGCTAATCTTTGTGCAGCGACGCGCACACCTCAGCACAGTAAAGTGGCGAAAGCGTGTAACCTTCTTTCTTAGGGGGGGCGCCCTGCTATGTGCAATCCTCGCCTTAGCCAATCTGCACCGGACCCACAAGGAGCAACGTCTCGCTGTCGTTTTCCTAATCGACACTTCCGAAAGCATCCAGGCCACACAGTCCGAGGCGGTATCCAAACAGATAGATGCCACTGTCGCGAAATTGAAACCTACCGATACATTCGGCATTATCAGTTTCGCAAGGGAAGCCCGGGTTCTGTTAGAGATGCGTCAGAAGCAAAATCAACCAACGGAAATCGCGGCTATAGCGTCTTTGGAAACCCTCACAGAACAGACGATCCGACGAGATGGCACGGATGTGCTTACCGCACTCAAGCGGGCAATTGCTTTATTACCGGACGGCTACCATCGACGGATAGTCCTATTTAGTGATGGAATCCACAACGTTGGGGGAACATCTCTCAAAGATTATCTGCCGTTGTTCTCGGCAAGCCACGTTGAGCTATTAACAGTTCCGCTCGATACTGTCAACGATGCAGTCCGAGTCGTGCAGCTGCAGGTGCCGTCTCAGGTTCGCAAAGGGCAAAGTTTTGAGATTGGGGCAGTGATCGAAACCGATGGAAGTCTTCCCACATTAACTGCCACGCTTCATCACAATGGCAGGCCGATGGATGCCTTTGAATGGACATTGTCCAGTGGTATACATTCCGTTTCCTTAACCTCTGAACCTGAAAAGTTTTTAGAAGAGGGAAATCATCGGTACACACTGAAGTTGAACGTAGCCGATGAAGTCCTCGAAAATAATCAAGGGCATGGCGTTGTAACAATCCAGGATAAACCACACGCCTTATACGTAGAGGGGGATCCGGCACACGCTGCGGTTTCTAACCGCACTGGACATAGTGCTAACCTGGAAACCGTCCTTGAAGAGAACGGCCTCATCGTCGAGACAATATCCCCTACGGAGCTACCAGTAGAATTGGTGGAACTCCAGCGCAGCCATGTCCTGATTCTGAGCAACGTTTCTGTAGAAAGGTTTTCAAGTGAGCAGTTACAGAGTATCGAAAATTACGTCAGAGACCTCGGACACGGCTTCATCGTTATCGGGGGTGAACGCGCATACGGGCCCGGGGGTTATACCGATACGGCGTTAGAGCGTATACTCCCTGTGGAGATGACACCGCGTGAACGTAAGGACGCTGTCGCAATTGTCTTTGTGCTCGATACATCCGGAAGTATGGCGAACTACGTCGAAGCGCGACAGAAAATTGGACTCGCCATTGAAGGGATTCGCGCCGGTATCCGTAATCTCGATGCGGAAGATGAGGCGGGTATTCTCGGTTTCAACGTGGCTGTTCATACCATCTCCGATCTTACATCTGATCACGATATGCTCCGCCAAACCGTGAGTCGCTTGAAACCCACAGGCGGCACCACGAAGATGAAAGATGCCACGAAACACGCTTATGAGATGCTCAAAGCAAATGACGCGAAACGGAAGCACATCGTTCTCTTATCGGACGGTAAATCTGATGGTGATACGTCTGCTTTTCTTGACTTAGCCGAACAGATTGCTGAAGCACAGATCGGTATCACAACGATTGCCGTAGGTGATGCGAACAAAGAACTCCTCACGCAGTTCGCGGAGAAGGGGGGTGGGCGTGCTGTCTTTGTGGAAAATATTCAGCAATTGCCAGCGATTTTAACGGAAGCCGTCCGAGAGACGCAGCGTTACATCGTCCAAGAACCCTTTCAACCCGTTATTAAGGCGACAAATGAATCAATTGTAGCAGGTATCGGCATGCCACCACGGCTTCATGGGTATGTTGCGACGAGTGAAAAGGAGACTGCACAGGTGTTCATCCAGTCGCATAAGGACGAACCGATCCTTGCAGGTTGGCATGTTGGTTTAGGGAAGGCGATCGCGTGGACATCGGACGCGAAACCCGCATGGGCAAAGGAGTGGATTCCGTGGCATAACTTCGGGAAATTTTGGGGACAGGTTATCAATTGGACGCTACCCGCAGCAGACACAGGCACTGATTTCGATCTCAGAGTATCCATGCACCAAGGCGTGGCGGAGGTTAACATTAATACCCGAAGCCCATCAGAAGCGTCTTACAAGGTCCATGTCGTGGGTCCAGATCGCACAAATCAGCGTGTTGACATCCAACAGATTACACCGACACGTTATAGCGGCACATTTCAGACGCAGGACCGTGGTGCTTATATTGTCACTGCGAAACGTGAGGGCGATGCGCGTAGAAGTGTCGAAACCTTGTCGCTCCCTTATCCGGCAGAATACGCCGAGTTTCAGGTCGATACCGCCTCGCTAAGAATGCTCGCCGCTGGCACCGCTGGTATTTATGAACCGACACCTACACAGATAACAGCACCCGCTGGAACACCAATCGAAAGTCAGGCTTCACTTGCCCAAGCACTGCTGGTTATCGCCGCCATTCTGTTCGTGTTAGAGATGATCCTCCGCCGTTTCAGCATAACAAATCGGTATCTCACAGCGTTTCTCACTCGGTTCCACAGAAAGCCAGATGATCTCGTAGGGGCGGGGTTACCCCACCCACCAGCAGCGGCGATGCCTTCAACCGAACGTGATACAGAAAACACAGCCCCTCTACAGCCAACAGAAACTTCGATGACGCGATTATTAGCCGCAAAAAGACGGGCACGTTGATTTAGTTTTCAAGATGTGGTCTCTGCTGAATTAAATTTGACGATTTCTTCCCAAAGCATGTTCCCCTCAGCATCGCAAAATTTTCCCATGAATTCAGCGGTGAACCTGTTGATGACTTTATCATACTCTTCACTAAACTGTTCATTTTTCACTTTCGCTTGATGTCCTAACGGTTCAATTATGTCAGTGTAGAGGTTATCATCGCCTGAAATAAATTCCCAAAATTTTTGTCCGCACAACTTCAAATAGTCACCCTTATCCGGTGTTCCATCCCTTCCATAACAGCATCCATTGACAGCCACAACATTCGTTGATGATGTATTCGTTTTAAGGATTCGTTTCGCTTTCCTGAAGTTGTCCCGCAGTTTTGCGACTTGACTGCTATTGCCCCAATTGGGTCCAGATTTGATTGATACAATATATCTTATATTATCTTTTTCAAATTCCAAATCAATTCCTTCAGCTGAAGACTTTTGGCCACCATAGACCTGGGCACAGATAAAAATCGCAAGCTCCTCCAGAAACCCGCCAAAGATACCTTCTTCTTGTGAAGACAAAAAAGCGTCTAAAATAGTCCTTATAAATTCTGGTGCTGTGTTAATGTTTTTCGCTTTGAATAGATAGGGATTTTTACGCTTGACGACATTCAGCATCTTCAATTTTTGAAGGCTATCTAACCTTTTTTGGTGAAAAATTTGAATGTTCGCCTCAACATAATCAGTGATCTCTTGTTGTGTAATGGGTTTCATATTGAGTCTCTTCAAATAAAAGACGTTGTGGTGAGTTGATATTCTCTTTCGCTAATTGATAATACTGCGGCAAGATTTCAATGCCAGCGGAATTTCTCAACAACGTTTGAGCGACTTGACACGTCGTGCCAGCACCAGCAAACGGATCCAGCACCCGATCATGTTCTTTCGTAAACAGTTTGATAAACCATTCAGGCAGTGCCTTGGGAAAAACGGCACTGTGCTTCCGATTTCCCGTTTCTGTGGCTAAGTGCAAGACATTCGTCGGATACGCCATTTTTCGATCTAACCAATTGGAAACATTCTTACCAAACCCGCTCCCTACTTTTGATGTATCTCGACTCTGATCCGCCTCGCTGAGATTTTTTAACCTTTTTTCCGCCCAATCTCCCATCGGCACCATAACTTCCTCTTGGTACATATTGAACTTTTTGCTTTTATTAAACTGCAAACATCTTTCCCAGGCATCCCGAAATCGGTTCGGCCATTTGCCCGGATAGCAGTTCTTCTTGTGCCAGACGAACTCCTCTGTCCACAACCAGCCCTGCTTTCTCATCTCAAGTATCAACTCAATGACATACGTATGCCGTTCTCCGCCGATTGCGTTTTCTTTGATGTTCAGGATGAACGTGCCAGAGGGCTTGAGGACTCTCAGGAATTCTTCCGCACGCGGCATAAACCAATGAACATATTCATCGGGGCTAATTCCGCCGTATGTTTTGGATCGCCGATCCGCATACGGTGGGGAAGTCATAATTAGGTCGAATGAGTCGGTCTCAAAATCGGCGAGTACCTCTAAGCAATCTCCAAGATAAAGATCTGTTTTTATTTCTGTCATTCAATCATCTGCCTTTATATAGAAGAGTTACCAAGATGATACCATACTTACAAGAAAAAAATCAAGTATAGGACTTACGCATTTTCTCTTAAAGTCCCCTGATAAGGGGGATTGAGGGGGTTAAATCACGGAAATAACGCCTTTTTCGGTGACAGTTACCGCTTTTTTATGCAACTTGCGTAAGGCCTGAAGTAAAAAGGTGGGAGCGGGCAGAGCCATTCAATTCTCTGGGAGGAGGGAACTCCGATTCCCGAATCCTCAAATTGAATGGCTCCGTCTGATTAGGAAAATAACACTCAACTCAATGCCATGTATACGCTGAAAGCGAGGCAACTGCCGCATCTTCATCCTCAAAATGCTCGAAGAGATAAATCAGCCGACTCCGGACGACCAGATTTCTGATGTTCCTTCCAACGTTAATGATACCGATACGTCCGTGATTCCGCCTCGCCTCAATATACGCACTGACTAACGCCCCGAGACCGGAGCTGTCGATCTTGTGAACGTGCGCGAAATTAATCAGAACACACGCCGCATCCGTCGCATTCACTCGCGAAATGAGTTCCGCTTGTAAATCTGATGCTGCGGTTCCTAAAATATTTCCAGGGGGTTCCACGATCGGAATTCCGCCTTTCATCTGTAGTAAAGTTGTCATGAGTTTCTCCTTTAATCGAAATCATCTCATAGCCTGCCACTCTGTAAGCCTAAAGATTCGGATTTGGATCCCCGCGAGCTCTTTTGCGAGGGTACCGACCCAACTGGTCTGATGACACATAGACATTTTCGGCAGATGCTGCTTTTGTTGTCTAAAAACGCTTCCATTGTCTCAATATCCTTGGAAATCTCACGATAAGGGAACGCCTTTGCTGCTTCAGACAGCGTTTGCGCCTCCTGCTTAGATAGGTGTGTTTGCGCTGTTTTGGATACCTCCAGTTCCGCTGAGTTGCTCGTCTCCTGTGTAGGGTGCGGCTCTTTCTTTAGAGCCACCTGCTGTGCTACTACGTCTGGTGCTGCCAGTGTCACTGCGGTTGTGGAGCAGCCGTGCCAGCGATACAG
>VXPE01000063.1 GCA_009839745.1 Candidatus Poribacteria bacterium | reverse complement strand
TCCACTACGGACATGAGTTTGGGGCTTTGGGACTCTTATGTGCTACGCCTACCCAATGGTTGCTTTTTCCGGTTAAGACCGTTTATCTGGCAGATAGGGCAGAAGGTATATATCAGAGATCTCAATTTTAACGCTTTGACTCAAGGAACAATTCCAGCGGAACGCATTTTTCAAGTCACGATGGCGAATGGTCAGATTTACTACGAAAAAGAACCCGCAACATTCCCCCAACGGAAGAAAGACAAAATCGTTTTAGATGTATCTTCAAAAGGGATTTCCCATAGCAAAGTTGAAGAGGTCCAAAAGTTATGGCGAGATGGTGCTTTTCAACAATTGGGTGATACAATTAAAGTTCAAGAACATGTGAGTTTAGCGGGGGTGATTTGTTTGGGGTGTTTATTGACAATATTGTGTAAAACGACCTTAATTACTTACCTACGTTATCTGTTGTGAGATTTTTCCTGTTTACATACATTAAGGTCAACATTTTAAAAAAGGTAAAAATGAGAATCCAATTGAAACCACCGAGAAATCCCTCAAAAATTATCTTTTTCTTTTTTTCTTTATGCGTTGTGGGATTAATAGGTATGATGCGTTGTGCTGAAGCGCAAATCGCCTTTACGTCGGACGGTATGTTGGAGGACAATGTGCTGGACTGGGAACCAAAGATTTATGTGATATCGACTGATAATAAAGATATCCAACAACTCATCCATCATGACCGAGGGGACTGGGGAGCGGCTTGGTCTCCAGATGGGAAACAGATTGCCTGTGCATCTGATCGAGTTGGTCCTGTTAGAATCAATCAACCCCCTAAAATCCTTGAACCCCTTGAAATCTATCTAATACATGTAAGAGAACGGAGTAAAATGAACCTGACGCAACATCTCGCGGATGATAATCATCCAGCGTGGTCTCCAGATGGGAGACAGATTGTCTTCACGTCAAATCGGGATGGGAACTTAGAAATTTATGTGATGAATGCTGATGGCAGCAATCCGATCCGACTCACCGACCATCCGGGTTCTGATAGTAATCCGTCTTGGTCTCCAGATGGAGAACAGATTGCTTTTCAATCTAACCGTATTTTAACCTCAGATATCTTTGTAATGAACGCTGATGGTACGGATATAAGACATATCACTGAGGGACCAGAGTGGGATTTAGAGCCTACGTGGTCTCCGGATGGAAAACGAATTGCCTTTTCGTCTTCACCACGCAATCAGCCTTTTGACATCTATATCATAAACGTGGATCGCACAGATAAGACAAATCTGACCGGCAGCAAATTCGAGGACAGACACCCGACGTGGTCACCAGACGGCATGCAGATTGCCTATTCATCAAGACAAAAAAATGACTTGTATAATATTTATGTGATGAACGCCGATGGGGGCAAGAGGATTGCCCTTGTTGAGAACTTAGAATTGGCTGTCGAACCTGCATGGTCCCCAAAACCATTGGTCGTTTCCCCTCAGGGGAAGTTGTCAACTCTATGGGCAAGAATCAAAAGTAGATAGTAACACGGCTTAAGTTATCTTTTACCCTGCTCAGCGATCAGATTGAATCGGTTGAGGCCGAGGAGCAGGATTCATCTCAACTCATAATTTATCTCCGTTTTTTCAGTGACCTGCCAGAGCAGGAAATAGCGGATCTATTCTATAGTAAACTCATTTGCGCGAAAGTTATGTTGCTCACTTTTGAAAAGGCGAAGGATATCCGAAAATTGCTCCAAAATACCGCTGAATTTGCTACAACAGCGGTTCAAAAGGAAATTCAGGCCTATAGAAACGCATCATCATGCACGTCAGGGGATTGAGGAGTATTTTCGTGAACAGAACACAGTTTATTTTCATTTTTTTTGCTATTCTTTCGGGTGGTTTTTTGGTATACCTGTTTTTGTGGCCGCAAGATTCTCCACAAACAGAACCATTGGAACAGTCAAACTATCAGCCGCTTGAAGGTGAACGGGTGATTACGGTTTTGTATACAGGTAACACCCAGAGTTATCTTGAGCCTTGCGGGTGTTATCCTGGTCAATCAGGAGGTGTCGCGCGTCGTGCTACTTTGATTGATGAAATAAGAATACAAGAAAAGTCTGTTTTGTTGGTAGATGCGGGTGGTATTTTTGAAGGAACTAACTCTCTTGACCAACTACGGGGAAAAGCAAATATGGAGGCAATGGAGGCTATAGGCTATGATGCTATTCTGCTTTCTCCAACCGAATTACAGTTTGGTGATCGTTTTTTAGGAGGGATTGCGACTGAATTACAATTGCCTTTCATCTCAACAAATGATCCGCCTTTATGGCAAAATGGTGAATTCGTTCAACCGGTGTTCACAAAGAAATTAAAGGAAAATGAATTTCTTGTTTTGGGTGCCAGTTACCTTCCAAATCATTCTTTGTCTCACCTAATAGGAAATTTACGACAACAAGTTGCAGCGCAAAAGGGAAATCGTAGGACTGTCATCTTACTAAGTGCATTGAATAAAGCAGACAACCGTCAAATCGCAGATCAACTCAAAGAAATTGATCTTATCATCAGTATGAAACCTAAAGCACGGGGAAGGCAATATGAAACCGTCGAGAAAACAATGATTGCTTACTGTACGCCACAAGGAGAAACCTTAGGAAGAATTGACTTGAAACTCAACGAACATGGAAAAATTATTGATTACCGAGTTCAAGAACTATTTATGGACGAGACAATTCCTGACCAACCCACAGTGAGATCCATTCTACAGACTTTCTATGATAAGATCGCTGCTGACGAAACGCTCCAAGCATTAGGTAAACCTTTATTTACTAATGAATCACTGGAACAAGATAACGCAAATCACTATGTAGGGAGCAACTCCTGTTCTGGTTGTCATCAATCGGAATTTAAGCAATGGCAATCCACGAGACACGCGTTTGCTTTCAATACTTTGTTGAAGGCTCAGAAACATTTCCACCCAGATTGTGTATCGTGTCACGTCGTTGGGTTTGGTTACGAAACGGGGTATACAACGCAAGCAGATCAAAATCACTTCAGGAATGTAGGGTGCGAAACATGCCACGGCCCAGGTGGAAAACACATCGCAAAACCATCCCGACAGAACATTCGAGGAGAAGTTGAGAAGGAAATCTGTCTGGAGTGTCATAACCAGAAACATTCGCCTAACTTTGAAAATCGATTTGAGGTTGCCCTTCCGAAGGTTGATCACAGTCAAGAGGTACCTGATATTCTTGACAAACTCGTAACAGAAATCAAGCAAAAGGAGATAACCACTATGGAGTTGTATGCGATGAGTTTATGTCCTTTTGCAAACGAAGTGAAAAGACAACTCATTCCAATTGTAAAACGTTACAAATCTCAAATTGATTTTAAGATGTTTTACATTGCGGATGATTTCGGCGGGCCAACATACGATCTGACACGTTTTGGCAGTTTACACGGTATTCCAGAAATCTGGGAGAATATTCGTCAATTAATTATAGCCAAACACTATCCTGACGTGTTTTTGGATTACTTGCTCTGCTATACAAAGAATTACCGGAGTTACGAAGGTTGGAAAACATGTGCGAATCGTCTTGGTATTGACCCGGAAAAGGTAGAACAACTCACACGGGCCGGAGAGGGGTTTTCTCTTCTCAGTGATAATATTAAGGGGCATCCTCTTTCAATTCAAGATTCTCCGACGCTAATCGTCAACGGCACCGTCTATAAAAGCAAAGATTTTGGAATCCAGCATTGTAGCGCAACCCAGAGGTCGCAAAGTGAGTATAACGAAGTCGTCCCAATACTTCGCTTCCCACTTGAGGTCACCATCAATCCAAAAGCCTTCAAACTTACCTCGGAACAACAGCATCAGGTAAATAATGCCCGAACAACGATTATTGAAGCAACGAAAAGCAGTTCTCTCACGAAAATGCTAAAGCCAGACGGATTAAAAACGTTGGAAGCACTTGAACCAATTCATGATACACTCACGGAGATGTTGCAGCAACAACCTGAAAATCCGTATTTTGCTATTTTGCTGGGTGAGGCTTACCGTGCTAAGGGCAATTCTCAACAGGCTATAAAATTACACGATCAAATGGGTTTTATCTTGAACCGAGATTGGCTCATAATCGGTCCGTGGATAACTCATAGAGATTATCGCGGACTCACTGCCTTTAACGAGGTATTACCTCCAGAAGAGCGGATTGAATTGAATAAAGAATATAAGACGGTTAGCGAAACCTCGCGGAAGCAGTGGCTTGAAAGAGAAATTCACTGGGTGTATCCTGACTTCGACATTGTGCAGAGTTATGTTGATTTAAGGAGTGTCCTCAAAACAAGCACTATGGCTTGTTATGCGCTCAGTTATGTAAAATTACCTGTGCCAGTCAAATCACAGATGCGTCTCGGTGTTAGCGGGGCACTGAAAGTTTGGGTCAATGATAAGCTGGTATATTTCAATCCGAATCAAAAGTATGGATTGCGAGTTGACGAATACATCGTCCCTGTGGAATTAAAAAGTGGACTGAATAAGATCCTCGTAAAAGTGGTTCAAAGGGGGGAGAAAGTAACCGGGTTTTATCTCCGATTCACAGATAAGAACGGGAAACCCCTTGATAATGTGGAGGTCGCTCTTCCACCTGAAGCGGTACATCTACCCAGAAAACATTCGATGTTATGGCATGTATATTCCCAAAAACCCAAATAAGTCACCAGCGCGGTAATATTGCATTGGGTGAACTCCTCTAAGCATTTAGCATGAATTGGAAAAACAAATAGATATTTGATGAAAAGTCTTTTAGACACGGAGTTTTATGACAGCGGCATCTCTTTTTCTTTCCATCATTGTGTTCGCAATTAGCAGTGGCTCTGACGAGGAAAGTCAGCACCGTTACGCAGAGCACCTTTTTGAATCGGGCGATTATCGGGCGGCACGGTTGGCATACAAACGCCTCCTCTTCTATCGACCTGACACGGAATTCAGGGATGTGGCGGATTACCGGATCGCACAGAGTTATTACTACCAAAACCGACCTGAGCGTGCTGAACACCTGCTTCGTGAATTTTTAGCCGTTTATCCGAATTCACCTTTTCGGTTTCGGAGCCAGTTGATGATTGGGCAGCTCCATTTTGATGCCGGTGAATACTCACTGGCGCGAACGGCACTCTTTGAACTTCTGCATTCGACTGAAGATATAGAGGTAGTGGCAGCAGCACACTATCTGCGTGGTTGGTGTTACGTTCGGACATCCGATTGGGACAAGGCTATTGCGGAATTGCGACGAGTAGGAACCCCACAGGCTGCTGCACCGCATGGAAAAAATGCGCGTCAATTGGCGGACATACTTCTTGAAAAAACACCACTTCCACACAAATCGCCGCAATTAGCTGGATGGTTGTCCACAATCGTTCCCGGAAGCGGGCAGCTCTATGTAGGGAGAGTCAAAGAAGGTGTTCTCGCAGCAGTTTTGGGTGGGACATTCATGTATCTTGTCGCGGATGCCATTCGTGAACGCCGTTATGTTGACGGCGCGGGTATCTCCTTGATCGGAGGCCAATTTTATTGGGGCAATCGTGTCGAAGCACAACGATTTGCCTCCGAATATAATTCGCATCGTGAGCGTGAGTTAATTGAGGCATTGAAAAAATCATCGGGACGATAGATACGCTGCCTCGTTCACCACGCGGCTTGCTTGAGAAATTCCAGTGCCATCAACGTATGTCCCTCTGCATTTGGATGGACACCGTCTTGCGTTGTCCAGAGGGCACCGGGACGGGCAGCGACCGCGTTCTCAAAAGCGGTACTCGTCGGAATCAACCGTGCCTCAAATTCTTCCGCCAGTCTATGAATACTTGCGTTGTAAGCGTCTGTGTCCAATGGACGCGGTGTCTCAACGTCTTCTGCGACATAGAAAATTTCAAAAAGAAAAAGTGGCGCGTCTAATTCAGTTTTCGCACGTGTGAGAATCCGTCGATAGCAGTCCTCCCACATCGGCAGATAGTCTGACGTTGGAACACCTTCCATGTGCTGCCGACTCGCATTGTTGATGCCGATTTTCACCGAAAGCCATTCCGGTTTTTCGTCAATCACGTCGATATCCCATCGGCTTTCCAAACCTTCTACGATGTCCCCACCAATGCCTTTATTGACGTAGGTGATGCGACGTTCCGGGTATTTCGCAGTGATGAGTTCGGTTATTTTGCGGACATAGCCGTGTCCCAATGGCGCGTAGGCATCACGCCGTCCGCAGTCTGTAATGCTATCCCCGATAAAAAGCACTTTATCTCCGGATTGAAATAATAAATTGTTCACAAAGTGTCTCCCAGATGTGTTATACTAAATTAGTTATCGACTATCAGAGTTAAGGGGTATCCAAGGAACGGTTATCAGGTGCCAGAGGATGTCATTTTTCGAGAACCCCTTACCTAATAACTGAAAGGTTTTTCGGAGACGGGGAAGCCCATAAGGGCTTCATACCCGGGGAATGCCATAAGGCATTCATACCGTTGATTCTGATTCATCGCATTCTCACTGCGAAGCAAACTGACAAACCAATAACTATAATCTACCACATTTTGAGTGACATGCCAATATGAAAGACATCGGCGTTTTACACGTCATCACGGATACGACGCTACAATCTCGATTTACGCACGCCGAATTGGCGGCGTTGGCAATTGAAGGCGGTGCAGATACGGTGCAATTCCGGCAGAAACAAGGGACGACGCGCGAATTAATAGCGATGGCACAATCCATGCAAGCCGTATGTTCAAGACACACTGTGCCGTTGATTGTGAACGATAGAGCCGATATTGCCTTGGCTGTTGGGGCGACGGGGGCACACTTTGGACAAGACGATATGCCTGTTTCTATCGGAAGACGGATGCTATCTCCAGAGGCAATCCTTGGCGCATCTGCCCGAACCGAAGAGAAAATACTCGCCGCAATTTCAGAAGGGGCTGACTACATCGGGTATGGACCTATCTATGGAACCACTTCAAAGCCAGACGCGGAAACGGCGAAGGGGTTAGAGAGGCTCCGCCGAATGTGCGACATCGCGGCGTGTCCGGTTATCGCAATCGGTGGGATTGGTATTCAGACCGCAGGTGAAGTCATTCGGGCAGGGGCGCACGGCATCGCCGTAATTTCCGCTGTTTGCGCCCACCCTGAACCACAAGTCGCAACGCGGGCATTGCTGAACGAAATTCAGGAGGCGAAGTAGAGCAGAACAGATGGAAACATATATAGATGATGCAGTCGAGATTGAACGCCTCTTTAAACGCTTCAGAGAAATTAATGAGACTTATAAGCCGGATCTCGATAAGATCGATGAAGCCTTCGTTCAGAAATTGTGGCATGAGCAACGCTTTTTTGATACCAACATGGCATCAATTGATAGACGCGCGATTCGCGTGCTAAAACCTGGAATCTGGAATCATAACGAAGGTCCTGATTTTATGCACGCCGAGGTTGAGATTGATGGAAAACTCCACGTCGGCGATGTCGAGATTCATGTCCAATCTTCGGAGTGGTATACGCACAAGCATCACCTCAATTCCAGATATAATCGTGTTATACTGCATGCTGTGTATTTTGACGATGACATCAATCTGCGGATTCGGCTCCAGAACAACAAGCGCGTGCCGACCTTAGAACTGCTGAAATGGGTCGCGGCGGATACCGGTGATTTGTACGACAATACCCAAAATACGGGGACTGAAAATGGAATCTGTCGAGTGACGGGAAAGCAGCTGAACATAGAGGTCCTGAAAGGGGTCTTTGAATCTTTAGGACGTGAACGGTTTTTGGAAAAGACAGCGTCGATGCGTTTGTTAAGAACGCGCCTTGATTTCGAGCAACTTCTCTACGAAGGGATCATGGAGGCGTTGGGATACGAACGCAACAGCAAGGCGTTGAGAGAATTGGCGCAGCACGTCCCGCTCTCTGATCTCGATCAGAAATCTGAACTGGAGATTCAAGCGATCCTTTTTGGAGTCGCCGGACTCTTACCCTCACAAAGGGAGGAACCCCTGCCTCCGGAGGTAACAGACGATCCGAGTGTTGTAGCGTTAGAAGAATTGTGGCGTGGATCAGAATATGCTGAACTTTCCCCACGTATGACAGAAGCACGCTGGAGCTTCACTGGGAGGCCCCTGAACTCTCCTACCCGACGCATTGCCGCGATAAGCCAGTTAATCCATCGTTCACAAGGCAGTCTGATGATGTATTTTCTGCCGATCTGTGAAAAGGTTGTGGCTGCAGACACGCGAAAGTCGTTACGCGCTATCGAAAAAGAGGTGACAAATCTACTGATGATAGAACCCATCGGCTACTGGGAAAAGCACGCTAACTTCGGGACAGGCGGCACTCGGAACGCGGTGTTGATTGGAAAGAGTCGGGCTATAGACATCATCGTCAATAAAATTTTACCAGTCGCCTATGTTTGGGCAATTGAAGCGAATAGTCAGAAATTGCAGGACGGACTCCTAAGACTTTACAGTGTCGCCTCCAAATCAACAGGCAATCAGATTATCCGTAAAATTGATAAACAGATTTTCACAGAGACGCAGCGGATGCGTCTTTTGAAACCGACTGCTAAAATTGAGCAGGGGATCATCCGTCTCCATAAAAATTATTGTGCTGACTGGCTCTGCGACCTATGCCCTATTTTAGAGCATGACGCGGTTTTCTCGGAGGAAGGTTAGTATGGGTTCGCAGGTTACCCCCTTAACGGATGAATCCTATTGGACGACGCTTTGGGACGGTCAACAGCATAAGATTCGTCATCTGCGGTGGGTGTATGTCGCGAACCGACAACTCGCGAAGCTGTTCGATCGGGCACTTGCAGGTGTTAAACAACCGACGCTCATTGAGTTGGGATGCGCCGATTCATTGTGGCTCCCGTATCTCGGGCAAAAGTATGGAAGTGACGCTTACGGCGTCGATTTTTCAGAGTTGGGGTGTCAACTCGCCCAACGCAATCTTGCCCTCGCGGGTGTGGAAGGAACGATTCTCTGTGAAGATCTGTTCGCATTCGCCAAAAGACATCACTCGACGTTTGACTTCGTTTACTCGATGGGATTGATTGAGCATTTCAGCACACCGCAAGCGATCTTAGAGGAGATGTACAACCTCCTCAAACCCGGTGGAACAATGCTCACGGTGACACCGAATCTACGGGGTATGTATACGCCGATCGCCCGCGTCGCGAGTCCGAAACTTCTTGCGACGCACAAAGTAATTTTGCCGACTGACCTCGCTTCGGCGTTGCGAGACACAGAGTTTCAGGTCACGGCGTTCGGGTATACAGGCGGTCCTTTGAAATTGAGCGTTGTCGATTATTCGCCGTGGCGAGCAGTCCTCGGTAGATGGGGGCATGAAGTGCTTTGTAAGTGTGTCAATCTGACGGATATCGTCCTTGGTAATTTCTTAGTAGGGCTTCGTGTGCCGAACCAACAATTAACTTCGCCGTATGTATACGCACTTTCCACAAAACCAAATAGAGGATGATTCAAGAACAGGGTATCATTTTTTTTATTAGCAAGTTTCACCGTTGAATTTGATGTTTTGAAGTCTAATAGGATCGGAAGGTTGGAAGTTGAAGAAGAAGCAAACATGTGAACGGGCTTTGTAAGCCCGAAACTACAATCTAACCTGAATAGGAGGATATCTCATGAAAACGTTATGTCTTTTAGCAATCACAGTGCTTTGTGTCTCTGTGGCGATGGCAGAGGAGACCTTCTTTTCTGCATTGGAGAGCAAAGCGGAAGTTGAAAAAGAGGGTGGCACGGTCGATGGCGGAACCTTCAAACCCGGTAAATTTGGCAACGGTTTCGTTAGCGAAGCCGTTGGCGATGTTATCCATTTCCCTGTGGAAGACCGTTTTGTTAACCTCGACGAAGGCACCGTTGAGTTGTGGGTAACGATGGGTATGGACACCAGTTCCATCACAGGTGAGCTTTTCACGTTCATGACCTATAAACGCGGCACCGATGCGGTATTTCTGCAGTTTAACAATGGTGGGATCGCACAGATGCGGATTAAAAGCGCAGGCTCATGGCATAACGCCAACAGTGCAGAACTCAAGTGGCAAGAGGGAGAGCATCACCACATGGCAGGCACATGGGGACCCGACGGCTTGAAACTCTATTTAGATGGCAGGCTGGAAGGTGAAGCTCCCTTCAAAAAGGGTCCGACCGTGTTCGCTGAAACCTTTGAGATTAACAACGCCTCTCCACCCGACCCCAAATTCCCAACGAATTGTGTCGTTGATGGCGTGCGACTCTCCGATCATCAGAAGGACCCCGATGAGTTTGTGATGGATGATCCGGCAGATGTACAACCGATTGGAAAGCTCGCAACGACCTGGGCACGCCTGAAAGGGGACTTGTAAGTATGTACAAAACGGAAAGTCCACTTTACACAGCGGGGACAGAGGGATACCATACATTCCGAATCCCCGCGCTTGTCCGGTCAAACGAGGGAACGCTATTGGCGTTCTGTGAGGGCAGGCGCACAGGGGGCGGAGATTCTGGAGACATCGATATTGTCCTGAAACGGAGTTTCGACAACGGCGAGCGTTGGCAACCGATGCAAGTCGCCGTTTCCACAGGAACCGATACGGATGGCAATCCTGCCCCAGTGGTTGATCGCGACACGGGGACCATCTATCTGCTTTTCTGCAAAAATCTCGCTGATGGCGCCGAGGGCAAGATTGTTGCCGGCGAAGCACCCCGCACGGTTTGGGTGACCGCCAGTAACGACGACGGAGAAACCTGGTCAGAACCGAAAGAAATCACAGCCACGACCAAGAACGAAGACTGGACGTGGTATGCAACCGGTCCCTGCCACGGGATTCAACTCGCAAACGGCAGATTCGTCATTCCGTGTGACCATGTGCTTGGAAACAGCCGGGACTACGCGCAATACGGCTACTCGCACCTGATTGTTAGCGACGATCACGGTGAAACGTGGCGGATTGGGGGCAAGGCGCAACCGGGGACGAATGAATCCGTTGTCGTTGAAACTGTGGACGGTGGACTCTATTTCAACTGTCGAAACTACGTCGCACCGAAGCGGCGGGCATACGCGAGAAGCAGTGATGGGGGCGATACATTCACAGAATACGGTTACGAAGAGGCCCTTATTGAACCGATCTGTCAAGCGAGTATGGTGCGCTATACGGATGCGAATCAGCACGATAAGAACCGCGTCCTGTTCTCTAACCCGGCCAGCACGAGTCGTGAACGGATGACGATTCGTATCAGTTACGATGAGTGTCAAAGTTGGAATAGCGGCAAAGTCTTGCACGCGGGTCCCGCGGCGTATTCCGATCTCTGTATCGATTCAGACATGAATATATGCTGCCTCTATGAGCGTGGCGAAGAGAGGCCGAACGAGGCGTTGTCATTCGCAAAGTTCGATCTGGCGTGGCTGACAGATGGAGAAGATGCGTTGGTGTGATGCGATTCGGTTCCCGCTTTACGAAAAGAAAAACGACTTGATGAGTGCCAAAATCGCTATAGTCGTAGAGACAATAATACCTCCGATTTTCCACCGTTCGTTGGTATCCGTCTTACGCTCGCCTATGTTGGTGATAACCCCATCCATTTTGGCTTCCACCCGTCGTAAATCTATTTTTACTTCGGATTCCACCCGTTGCAAATCCGTTGTCAGCTTGGATTCTATGCGTTCTAAACTTGCGGCCAGTTTCACATCCGCAGTTTCCGATCGGCGGCGGTCATCAGCTTGTTGTAATTTCACATCGGTTATATCTTTCTGTAGACCGCCGACATTTTTCCGTAAGTCTTTTACATCTTCTGCAAGTTCGGATAACTTTTGTAGAATCAATTCATCTCTATCCATTTGGATGTGCCTCCAATTTCCATCAGCCCGCGTCTTGTTTAAGCATTTTTCTTAATTATCCGATATGCTGCCCCAAAATTCAAGGAAAAACGCCATAAGAAAACACGGACGGTGAGATTCCCAAAAGTTTCTATCGCACGTATTCCTCCCCACGATGCTCAGCAATCCAAGTCTTTAGTGGCACATCCGCATCTGTGGGCTGCCACCACCCTTTAATGTCTACACCGTCTCCCAGCAACTGCCGTCGAATGGGATCGCATTTCTCAAGGATTTCGGGGGGCATGAGGTTGTAATCCAAGCCACGCAACCAACGATAACTATACCCCATAAATAGAACCTTCCGAGTTGCATCCGAGAAATTCCAGCCGCGTGAGTGCCACATCCGTCGATCGAATAGCACTGCTGTCCCGCGCTTGACGGTCAGATCTATCGCACCTTCCGGATCACCATCAGGATCGTTCTCGTTGTTCGGTGGACGGGTGTCCAGTTTATGGCTACACGGGACAATGCGCATCGCACCGTTGTCGCGGTGGGTAACGTCGCTCAACCAATAGCTAACTTTCAGTGAAAGTCGGGGGTGTGGACGCTCCATTTCCGGCACAGGTCTACCCCCGTCTTGATGCCAATGCGCCCCTTTGCGAACCCGCGGCTTGTCGGGCGGTTCGGGCGGATACATGATGAGGTGTGAGATGTAAAGTTGGATGTTCCATCCCAGAATGTCCCAGAGCAGCGGAAAGACCTTTTTGTTATCAAGCAGCTCCAACAGGACATCGTCTTCAATGACCGTGCGGAACTTCGACAACAATTCGTGCGATGCTAAACCCGTTTTGACACGCTCTTCCGCATCAAGCCGATCTGCGACGACCTCTAATGCGTCTACCATCTCAGGGCTTATAGCGTCTTCGACAATAAGGTAACCCTCGTCATTGAATGCCTTGAGTTGTTCTTCCGTAGCACAATAGTCAAGCCAACTTGTATCCATTGTTGTTCTCCCAATTGCTAACGGCGGATTTGGGTTTTAATCCGTCCCCATGTCGTTGTGAGTTTTCCAGTGACTTCAACGGCAAACGCGATGCCTTCCATATCCGCTTGAATCTGTTCTTCCGTGATTGCGATGTTGAGAATGCGGAGTTCATCAAGCGTTCCATCAAGCCAGATATTTTCATTTGCTTTCTTCCCGATCCAGACTGAGGCTTCATTTTCGTTGATGTCCCCTTTTCGCGGGACTTCTCCGTCCAGTTCACCATCCAGATATATACGAATCTCTGAGCCATCGTAGACCATAGCGAGATGATGCCACGTGTCCACCTTCATCGGGGTTGCGCCTTGTGCCACAGCAGCAGCACCGGGAGCGGTATAGACGAATCCGCGGATTTTTCCGCCGGGTGTATCAAAACCCCAACCGCTTTCAGGGACAGAGCCTTTCCGCGCAATCGGTGGATGTCCAGCTGGAAATGAAGCCGGTTTGAACCACGCCTCGATTGTCAGTTCATCGCCGCCAGGGAAGAGACTTTCGTGATGTGGCACTTCAATAAGACTACTCGCGCCATCAAAGGTCAACGCGCCACCGAGTTTTCCATCCTTCGTCCATTCAGCATCGGTGATTTCACCATGATTCTCAAACTCGGAGAGGTCTGTTGCTTCATCAGCTGTCTCTTCATCAAAGAGGTATAACAACACGGTCTCCTCTTCAAACGCAGCGAAACAATTAACACTGAGAAGCAACGCGCATGTTGCAAGTATTAGCATCCGGGTCATTTCCTAAGCCTCCTTACGTTATGTTCTAATACCATTTCTGAATAACCGTTTCTCATTAGCGAAAACCCGCTCGTAGGGGCGAGGTCCCCTCGCCCGTCTAATCCGTCCGAATCCTCATAGCATTTCAAAATCTCTGAAATGCGAATTTATTTTTCAGATTTGGTATAAGAACTGCCTTCAGAACATCTATGTTTATTGTATCAAAAAAATGAAATTTTGTCAGATGTTTTGATGGATGTATCTGTTTTATGTCTTACCAGATAGATGCGGATATGTGTATTCATAGATTTTCGGCTCAATTTCTGGGATAACCGCTAAAATTTTCAGGTTTTTTGTAAAAAAGTGAAAAAAATGCGGTTTTACTCTTAACTTTTTTCGTTTCGGTGTCATATACAGTGATAAATGCGATCGGTTGTGTCGTGGTTACATTCTAAAGGTTATCAATTCCCAATTAAAGGAGTTTATTATGTCCGCGAATCGCGTTAGAATCATTCTGTCGGTATTAATTTTAGCCTGTCTTATGTTTGGGATTTTTCCTACGCAATTACAATAGGTAGAGGCAGGTATTATTAGGACAACGATAACCGACAATTATTATCTTTGTGTGCAAACCGACGGTGTTACCTGTCAAAACAGCAATTGGGTTACATCTGATCACTATGAACCGTGGTGGCATAAGTACAACCCTTTCCATTCATCGCATAATACCTCGTATGTCTATCGAACGCAATCGACTGTAGACGATGTCGAAAGTTGTTCGGATTGTGACAGTTAGGTAAACACGCAGTATGCGGTAGAGGCTGCAAATCAGTTTCTATCGCACACTTATCAACCCCTTCGGTTCTAAAACTCCCTCGCTTTAGCGGGGAGATACAGAACCGCTTTAGTGAATTAGACCTGCAGTCGCTCCGATCACGATCATCGTGATGGGAGCAGACTTGCACGCGTTTTTTGAAAAAACACTTGACTTTTTTTGTAAATTGTGGTTTAATATTCTTACATGGTGGCGGTGGATTCTACCTCCTGCAAGGGAGTGCCACCGCACCGTTTAGAATCGGTCTCACCCTGTAAAGGAACACCATGTATACCACAAATTACAAACTCTTTCGTGCGCCACGTAATCGAAATCTGAAGCGAAAAACGTGGATAGCACACACACTATGGAACTACTTTCTCGGTTGGCAACGCACCCGCTATGCTCTTGGGCTGCCGTATCTGTCCTATCGTGAGATGTCTCGTGAGTTCACGATTCTGCGTAAATCTCACCCTGATATGTTTGCACATTGGCGCGAGTTGGATTCTTGGGCTGCGCGTCAAATTCTCAAACGTCTTGATGAAGGTTATCAGCGGTTCTTTAAGAAAATCGCCAAACGTCCTCCGAGGTTCCGCTCGTTTCGTAAACCGTACTCGTTTACGATGTGTCCATCTGGATACAAGTTTGCGAAACCTGTTGCGGGCGATAAAGGTTTTGGAATCTATTCCGACCGAGTAACGATCATGGGAAAAACGTACCGATTTAACCTGAGTCGTCCCATCTTTGGGAACATCAAAACTGTCACGATCAAAGAAGATGCACTTGGCGATTTCTATATGTCTGTTGTTACGGATCATCGCAGATGCCATCTCAAGCCCATGACGGGTAACGCTGCGGGGTTTGATATGGGAGTCAAAACGATGTTGACCTGCTCCAACGGAAAACAGTATGAATCGCCTCATTTTTTCACCGAATCCCTTGAGAACGTCAGAACAGCGAATCGCCAATTGTCGACAAAACAACACGGAAGCAACAACCGAGAACGCGCAAGACAACACCACGCGCGCATGCACCGCAAGGTTGCAAGGCAACGTGAGGATCACCATTGGAAACTCGCACTTGAACTTGTGCGTAGATTTGATGTGCTGTTCTTTGAGACCTTGAACCTTGATGGCATGAAACGTCTCTGGGGTCGCAAAGTCTCTGATATAGGCTTCTATGCATTTTTGCAGAAACTGAAGTGGCAAGCAAAGAAACGTGGTAAGCGTGTTGAATGCATTGACCAATGGCAGCCCACCACTTCTGTTTGCCATATCTGCGATACACGTGTTTCGCTCGAATTGAATGATAGAACATGGACGTGTGATCATTGTAAGACTCACCATGACCGCGATCTTAATGCGGCTATAAATATCCTTAAGGTTGGGGCATCAACCTTTGGAGTAGAAGGTGTCAGACTTGCTATAGCAAGCAACCTTTGAGGATACCAGAATCTCCAAGCTTTAGCTTGGAGAGTATGTCAAAAGTCGCACAAATTTTACATTCAGGAGACGAAAAATGAAAAGGTTGCAAAAAGGAATGTTAAGAGTGGCATTGTGCTGTGTTCTGTTTGCGATTGCGTGTGGGATATATACTGAGTTTGACAAGAAGCGTTTCAGGAAAAGTCTGCAGCCACTTTCATTAGTTGAGGAGAATCCTGTTCATACCCACCAGGGCGGAGACTCACAAACGCATACCGATGTACCGATAATGGATACCGTCATTTCTACGATAGAAAGTCCTACGGGAGATTATGATTGGCGCAGTGATGATATGAATGCTCCTACTGATTTGGCAGATAATACGGACCCTTGGGAAAACTGGTGGGAGCACATCGAGAACCAAGAATTGAGTGCTGATGTTCCCGAAGATGTGGAAGACTATCCACCCAAAGATTGGCATAGAACGACCGATCCTGTCTTATTTGCTGAATACTATCGCGCACAATTGACGAATCAATTTGGGGATCTGCCTCAGGTTGATATTCTTGCTGATGGATACATGAAAATAAAAGCAGAAATTCCTATGACGCTTGATGAAAAAATAGAGCACGTTGAGGCGATGTATGACCTCTTTCCCGATGAAAAAACTCGGGAGACGATCGCATTCTTGAAAGAATGGAAAGCCTCAGGAAACCCCTTCAAAATGGAGTTTGGACCGCCACCGCCTTCACCGCCCGCTGATCAATTTCTCGATATCAAACCCTTCGTAGAACGCTATGGATGGGAAGATGGTATCGCGAAGTTCAGACAGATCAATCCTGAGCGAGTTGTTGAGTTTGAACGAATTGTTAATCAACATCAACATTAATCGACGCGGTTCGCCGTCTGATTGCGATACACCTGCCACGCCTCGACTTCTGCTCGAAGTGTCTCTACGTCAGGGATCCGACGGTTCAGACATTGCCTTGAGAGAACACTGAGTTCAATCTCTGCGATGTTCAACCAACTCCCATGTTTTGGGGTGTGGACGATCTCTAACCGTGAAGACAATCGCTGTGCCTCCTGAGCCTCAAACGCTTTGTAGAGAGAGGCGATTTTATGCGTATTGAGATTATCACAGACCAATGTCACCCGCAAGGCATCGGGATACACTTCATCTAAGAGGTGTCTAACTTCCGCTGCCCAATCGACAGCGGTGTGGCGGTCTCGGATCGAGACGCGTCGCCACCCTTGAAAAGGCGCGGTAAACATGAAAGCAGAAGTCCGTGCCTCGGCGTTTATATTCGTAATCTATGCGTGCGATGCGTCCGGGTTTGCCCGGCACAGGAGCCCGAAGGTGTTGGTGCAACACCACAGGGCGTTCATCCATGGCAACAACGGGACGCTTCGGGTCTTTGGGACGCGCGTAAACGTCTAAGACCTGCTCCATTGCGACAACGAAGTCGGCATCTTCATCAGGAGGGATCACCCAATACTGCCTCCGGTGCGGGCGTAGTTCGTTTTTTTTAGCGTCTGTCGGACGGTTTCAATAGAGAGACTCTCAACGATTTCAAGTCCAACGAGCTCATCGGCAAGGAGTTGTAACGTCCAGCGTGCAAACCCTTTTGGCGGATCGCTACACGCCAAGGCGATCAACCGTGCCTCGCCTGAACCGTCAAGTTTTGGCGGGTGAGACGGGCGACTTTGGGGTTTCCGCTCCAAGGCAGCGAAGCGCTCGCCGGTGGTGTAGGAATGTTTGCAACCGCGCTTCTTAAACCTGGGGAAGCCTGCGCGCTTTTCTTTCCAATTCTCTATCGCACCACCAAGATTTTT